>JAUHWE010000801.1 GCA_030424825.1 Verrucomicrobiia bacterium | reverse complement strand
CCGATTTTGATTCCATTGCCAAGGTGAACTGGGTTCGCGGCTCCCTGGCAAGTGGTCGCGAAGGCGAGCAGAAGTATGAATACTAGGGTGTGCTTCCCATTTTTCATTATCTGTTCCGTTGCGTTGTAGGCTTGCCGATTCTCACTTGCCAGCGGTTACGTTTGATTTGTGGCTCTTTGAAAGTGTGTCTGCCTGCTCTTACTGGAAGCGTATCGAGTAAAGGTCTGCGTTTTGGATTTTGAAGCGCAGCGTTACGGTTCCCCCATTCAATTGGGGTCGCTTTTTCCATTGGACAGGTTGATCGTAGACATCGCCTGTGAGTGCTGCGGATCGGCCGATCAGCTTCCCTTTTTCATTGTAGGCATCAACTCTCAATGAACCCCCGTCTCGAACGAGGTAGTTCAATAGCAGCTGATCGCCTTTGTACTGTAATGGCTTAGTTAGGACAGTCCCTCCTTTTTTGGCCCCTCTTAGGGCGACGAAGCCATCGACTCGATAGCTGAATCGACGCAGGCGTCCGGGCGTCGTAGACTTGTAGTTCTCAGTGGCGAAGACGGAGATCTCGTTCGGTTTACCCGGCAATTGCAGCATTCCCCAAGCCATGTAGTTGGAACGGTTCGCCTTGCGATCCTTAGGCGCGGTTTCGGGAATGACCGGCTCGTTCCAGCGCTTGAAGTGAACACCGTCCCGGCTTGTCATCAAGACCGGCTCGACCCGATCTCCTTCGTCAGGAAGGAACCGGGTAGGGAAACCGATGAACAGATGAGGCGCTCGGGCGTATTTCTGGACGGCATTGGTGTACAGCTGTTGCTCGGGGGCATCGCCGTATTGCAGATCCGTTTCGTTCTCCCAATGAATAAAATCTTTCGAAGTGGCGGTGCGAATCGCTCGGATGCGCTTGTCTTCGGTGAAGAAGCGCCAGTACGCCCGGTACTCCTTGCGGTCGACATCCCAGAAAGCGAGATTCTGCGAGTCAAAGGCCCCGTTGGTGATGACTGGTTCGTCTTTATAGGTCCAGTGCAGGCAGTCTGGTGATTGAAATGAGAGCAGCCCGTCGACGATGCTGGCCGTATTTCCGACGCTGGACAACGCACGGTAGCGAGCGTTTGGCGGCGTGGCTGGGTTGTGGTCCCGAAACGCGGTGAAATTATGAGAGCCCGGACCCATCCAGATGATATTGTTTTCTTTTGACCCATCCCACTCGAACAACCCTAGTTTCGGCTTGCGCCAGTGGATGCCGTCATCGCTTTCCGCATAGCAGGTGATCGCTTTGTGAACCTCTTGCTGGTTCTGATCGTGATGCCAGCCGCGGTAGACCATTTTGTAGGAATTGCCGTCCTGAAAAATGGAGTAGTAAGCGCTTGTGTTCCCTTCCCAGCTTTCATCCACGACATACACGACCTCTTGCGGTTCGGGAAGCATCATGTGGTGGTCGACGTTCCCTTCGATTTTTTCGATCAGGTAGTCATCGACGAACAGCTCTAGCCGATCGCCGATATTGACGGTCTCGCTGACGAGCGATTGGGAAAGGAGAATCGTTGATGTGAGAAGATAGTAGGGAATTGATCTCATGTGTAAGCGGTGGCCGGGAAGCTGGAAATATTCAATGGACGACTGGCGGACTCTTTAGGTATTGTGAGTGGAAATTCACTACCTTGTTAGCCCGCCGGAGCGGAAAACCGGATTTGCGGCAGTTCCGAGGAAAGGGGATTCTTCCTTTTAGAGAGTGTCCAATAAGTCGTATTTCTTTAATTGATTGAAACTGTAGGGTGGGTCGCCGACCCGCCAATTGAGACGAATGTCGCCTCATCGAGACGACCTACAATAGAATTATCCAATGAATATG
>JAUHWE010000800.1 GCA_030424825.1 Verrucomicrobiia bacterium | reverse complement strand
TACGATTTCGAGAATGTGCGGCATATCCGTACCCTAGAATGGAAATACGTCGAGCGACTGGGGCAGGCTCCGGAATTCGAGCTGTACGACCTAAAGTCAGATCCGGACGAGCTCACCAATCTAGCCGGACAAAACATTCACGCCGCTAAGCAAACCCGGCTGCGCGAGCGACTTCACGCCTGGTTCAAACGCCACGCGGATCCCAAATGGGACTTGTGGAATGGGGGCAGCAGCAAATCCAAAGTAGGCACCCAAGCCTACATTGACGCCGCTTTGAATAAGGCAAGGTAGCGGGCGATCTCCGAGTGCCCATTAAACGTAGCACAGGCATTCTGCCTGTTTCTTCCGCTCACAATCAGGTTAGTTAGGAGGAAAGATATGACGACAAATCCGGAACGCGCCGGTTCTACTCAGGAACATTTTTTGGGCGATCTCCGAGCGCTCGCTACCTGATTCAGCAACGAATCTAACCTCGATAGTACGCCTACTTAATCAGGCCCGCCAGTCGCCCTTTTCAACCGCCTCTGGATTGTCGAAGCGGAAAGAACTGAGAACCAAACCCGAGACGGAGGGATGTGCCGTCAACCTTTTCTCGACCCCGTTATCGCGCTCATCCCACTGCCGCGCAATATACAGTTGAGTTGAGCTCTCGTCGAAAACCGGTCGATAGGATGTCTCTAGCTGGGTTTCCAGGTCGGGCATCCCCTTACCATCGATGTAGTTCTGTGTGTATCCATAGCCACGATGCATAGGCCAAAGATTATGCCACATGGAAGGGCACTGCGACGAACTCTGGTTGATTACCAAAGCACCGAGAAGATCCCTCTCCACCCAGGATCTCCAATCAAGCACCCCGTTTCCCAGGGGCGGCCCAATAATGTCGCCACGCGGCACCCCCATCGAGAATCCAAGATTCCGCTCGTTTAAAGACTGACGGATCTCGCTCAGGAACAGTGTTAAATATTCGCCCATCAAATCCCTCCACCGTGGCAGGTCGAAATCCTCTTTCAGGATATCGACGCCATAGCGCCTGCGATATTCTTGGACGATGGGCTCGTTGAAACCGTACTGATCCGCGAAGTCAGCCGGTCTGGATTGGGACCTCAAGCATAAAAAGAGGCCATCAAATTCGTATCCATCCATCAACTTCAGATAGTGCTCACGGTAATGGTTTCGCACCTCGGGATAGGCGAGACAGGGCACACCCCACTGACGCTTCCGCCCGTCTCGATCGCAGACCACATACTCCGGATGGCTCTTCGTGAAGCGACTCTGCCGGCTCCAATGCCTCGCGTGCATGTCGTTGTGATAACTGTGCTCGCGCACTTTCTTCGGCAGCAAAGGCCAGCCTTCATCAAAAACCGTAACATAAAGGTAGGCCTTCATCCCCTGCTGGTGGCAACTCTGGGTCACCACCGCGAAGTCATCCCATCCTACGGGACGCCTCAAAGGCTTCCTCTTAACTCCTGCTGCGGAATAATAATGCGCCTGCGAGGCGGAACGCAACTCCCGCCACAGCACGACCGAAGCACCCAATTCTTGCTTCCACGCCGACATTCGACGCTCGACCGCCTCCGGCGTATTCAGTTTTCCATCTCCTTGCCCAAACACAAGGTGGTCGCCCCAGCTCACGCTGACTAAGTTACCGGTTTCACTTGCCATGGAATTCATTTTTCAAGCTTAAGCGATTGCTTAAAGCCGCTATTGATAATGGCATAGGGGCCATCAACAACTGCGTCTACAGTTTCTCGATAACCCGTGTTTAGTACGCTTTCGATTATAAGTCAAAAGAAAGGACTGAGGCGCTTACCCTGTAGTGAGGCGTCACAGACCGCAATCCGGCTTTCCGTGAAGGTCGAACTG
>JAUHWE010000136.1 GCA_030424825.1 Verrucomicrobiia bacterium | reverse complement strand
GGTCCCGGAAGTGCTTTTCTGTTCCAGCATGGCCCTCACCGGCAAGGTTTAGGAGGGGTGCTAACCTATTACCTCGCTCTTTCAACAGGTTTTTCAGTAGTCGCTGAGTCGCGAATGATTGTCCTGTTTTTAGTTGTTGCTTCAGTGCTCGCTTTAAATCTAAAAATCCGTATGACTGGAAATTCTAGTTGGTGGGACACATCAATCCCACTTCTATTTTTGAATCCGGTGCAAATTGAAACAGTTGTCGATGTTCCAAATCTGTCACATAGTGTTCTTCCTCTAGTGTTTACTTTGTCTATTGCTCGATGTTGGCTTAGCAATCGTAGATTGCTCCGTTTCGGATTGGGTTCAGTGATAGCGTCCTTGAGTCTGTTCACCGGATTCGGAATATTTGTATTTGTGGGGTTCGTAATCTTGCTTCTTTTAGATGTTTTCGCCTCGCCGAAAGTCTTTTGTAAACGGTATCTGACCGTGCTATTCTTAACTGGATTTGTTCTGATAGTCGCAGTTATTGTATTCAGTGTTGGTTACAAGACGGGCACTAAGGAATTGGGCGCCACGTTTCAGCGGGCGACTTTACCTGATTATCTTACCTTTGTCTGTAGCCTGTATGGACGCTTTTTCTATTTCACACATTCAATTAGGCCCTACTTCGGATTCCTTGTGGTTGTATCTCTTGCTTACGTTACTTTTAGAGTGATGCGTGAAATTCTTGTGAAGCAGGTACGCTCAACATTTTGTGAAATATTACTCTTTCTTATGGTTGTAAGTTTGGTTTTCGCAGTTGGAGCAGCTATCGGTAGAATCTCATTTGGACCATTTGCGGGTGGATCTTCGCGATATACGACACTAGCGATCCCAGCTATCTATGCTACGTATTTATGGCTTTCCCAAAGGAAGAACATGAGTCACAGTGGGATGATTTTTATCAGCATACATTCAATAGCCGTTTTGAGCTCCTTTTTTTCCAGCGTCGTTTATGCGATAGACCGATCAGAGCCTAGATCTGAAGGCAAAAGAGCTTGGATTGAGTCCTACCGGAAAAATGGAGATGCAACATTGGCGACTTCGGAATCCGGTTTTAAAATATTCCCAGAGCCCGATCTTATTGTAGATCGAATTGAGTACCTTGAGCTTAATAAATTGGGGTCGTTTAATAATTAGAATTCCTTCAAAAAGGTTTACTTTCCAATTTCTGGAATGAGATCCTGAAAGATTTTGTTGAATGAATGGGAAATCCTATGCTAGTTGACAATGTGATGAGACTGCCAGTAGAGGATGATTTCAACGATGTGCTTGGAAAAGCCCAAAAGGGACAAGAGATTTCCACAGAAGTTCTCGCGGAGAAGACAGGATTGTCTGAAGAGAGCATTCGAAAAGCCCGCCGCGGGGATTTTGACCCGAACGATGTTGCCGTTTTGGGCGGCGCACTGGGTCTGAATGTGGATGCTCTCTTAACGATAGGTAGAAATGAATGGTACCCGGATCAGCCTGGGCCGATCGAGGGATTCGAGCTGATTCCGACTCCCTTCTACGATTTGCATGTGAATGCCTATCTTCTCTGGGATTCGGTGACTCGTGAAGCGATTGCGTTCGATACAGGAACAGATCCAGAGCCGATACTTCAGTCGCTCGAACAGAAAGGGCTGACCTTGAAGACGCTGTTCGTAACGCATTCCCACGAGGACCATATCGAGGGCGCTGGCCAGATTCTGGAAAAGACGGGAGCCAATGCGGTAATGAATCGTCTAGAACCGGATGTTCCTTTTGCCACGGAGAAAATCGAGGAGGGGTATCGTGCCCAAATGGGATCACTCAGTGTTGAAATGTTTAATACACCGGGACACACGAGTGGTGGGTCGACCTTTGTCGTGAAGGGACTGAGTCGAACGATTGCCATCGTTGGGGACGCCATTTTTGCCGGCTCTATGGGAGGGGCTAACGTTTCCTACGAGCAGGGAATCTCAGGTCTCAACAAAATTCTGGCCTTGCCGGATGATACCGTGATCGCCTCGGGGCACGGTCCCTTGACGACGGTGGGTCAGGAGAAGAAAATGAATTGTTTCTACCGAAGTGGCTAGCCTCTAGCTCGTAGGGCCGGCGCTTGCGCCGTGCCGCGTATGAAGATCCCTTTAACTTTCGCTGCCGGGCGCGAGCAGCGACCCTACCGAAATTTAGGCACTCATCGCCTTTTCTTCGCCTTTAATACGTTCAATATATTCGGTGACATTGCAGGTAAGCAATCGCGTTCCCGTTTTAATGACTTCAAGGACTTTGTTGACGATAGGGTCCAGGAAATCGCGGTCATGGCTGACAAGAATGACGGTCCCGTCGAATGCTTTGACCGCATCCTGAAGAATTTCTTTACTCTTGATGTCTAGGTGATTGGTGGGCTCGTCGAGAATAATGGTATTGGCTTCCCTCATTAGCATCTTTGCCAGTGCGAGGCGGTTTCGCTCTCCGCCTGAAAGTACGCTGGTTTTTTTGAATACATCGTCTTTACGGAATAGCAGAGCTCCCAATACGGCACGAGGATTGGATTCCTCTCTGTTGGCGTCCGCCGATGCTTGCTCGACTTCTTCTAGAACTGTTTTTTCAGGATCGAGTTCTTCCGCTTGCTGTTGGGCGAAATAGGAAAGAACTGTATTGATTCCAAGAGTACGCTCTCCTTCCTGAAAAGGTTCGATACCCGCTAGGATTCGAGCGAGGGTGGATTTACCAGCGCCATTCACACCAACCACGGCAATGCGATCTCCTTTGTCGATGTAGAAATCGAGCCCTTTGAATATCTGCAAATCACCATAGGCCTTGGACATATTCTTCAGCTCAATGACTTTGGCGCTAGCGGGAGGAGGTGGCGGAAAGCGGAAGAA
This sequence comes from Verrucomicrobiia bacterium, assembly GCA_030424825.1. Classification (GTDB taxonomy): domain Bacteria; phylum Verrucomicrobiota; class Verrucomicrobiia; order Opitutales; family Opitutaceae; genus Pelagisphaera. The sequence goes on along the minus strand of JAUHWE010000136.1, from coordinate 6,706 downwards.
TATCTTTTTCTCTTGAGGAGGCATTTTGATGATCTCCATCTTCTCGAGGTCTTTGAGACGGCTTTGTACAAGGGAGGCTTTTTTGACGTTTCCACGAAAGCGATTGATGAAGTCCTTCTGGCGCTGAATCTCGGCCTGCTGATTCTTGACCTTTTTGCGTAGGACTTCGAGGTCTGCCTCGGACTGCTTGATGTAGAAGGAGTAGTTGCCGCTGTAGGATTTGAGCGCTCCCATCGAGAGATGGATGGTACGATTTGTCACTACGTCGAGAAACGCCCGGTCGTGGGAAATCACCATGAGCGACCCATCATATCGCGTCAGGTAGTCTTCTAGCCATTGTTGGGAAATGATGTCTAAATGGTTGGTCGGCTCGTCCAGAAGTAGCAAGGAAGGTTCCCGGAGGAGGAGTTTGGCCAGAGCCATACGCATCTGCCAGCCTCCTGAGAATTCACCCGTGTCGCGTTCGAAATCGGAGGTCGCAAAACCGAGGCCCATGAGCGTTTTCTCGATTTTAGACTTCATCTTCGCGGGCTCGTGGGATTCCAGCTTCTGCTCCCAGGTGCCGATTTGGTCGAGAAGGTCGTAGTACTCTTCCGACGAAGTATCCATCTCCATCATCTGCTCGTCCGCCTCGTCTATGTTTTTTTGAAGGGCGAGCGCGTCTTCAAAAGCGGTAGACACCTCCTCGTAGAGCGTCTTTCCCTTCAGTTCGATTCCATCCTGGGGAAGGTACCCCAGTGTAACGTAGCCGGGGCGTTCAACCTCGCCGGAATCGATCTCTACTTCGTTCAAAAGCAATTTGATCAAAGTGGACTTTCCGGACCCATTCGAGCCGACGAGCCCGATCCGGTCGCGCGTGCCGATCGTTGTGGAAACCTTTTTATAGATTACCTTTTCGCCATAGCGGAGAGAAATATCGACTAGATTGATCATAGGAGAAGGGGACCTTAGGAAGTGGGCGGAGGGCGTCAAGCGGGATAAGTAGAGGAAGGAATGGGATTAAAAAGACGCCTAGTGGCGTCTGAAGAGCCTGTTTTCACCGATGATCTAAGAATCTGCTTCTTCAGGAAGTGGCACTGGTTTCCCGAATTTTCGGATCGACAGCTACTTCTGGGGCAAGTAGTTATCGCCACTACCGGATTCTAATATTAATTGAGAACGTATTCATATGACAGTTACCAAGAAGTTGCTTAGGCGATTTGCCATTCTCTCGATCCTAATCTTCGCCTCTGGATCGATAACGGCTCAAGCGGCCCATCATAGATCCAAGCTACCTGAAGTTCTGGAAGTGGGGACTCGCCCGGAAAGTATTACCAAAGGATTTGATGGCGACTACTTCGTGACGGTGATGAACGGAAAGAAAATTGGCGATGGAGTTATTAAGCGGATTCATGGCTCGAAGGTGACTGTATTCGCCAAAGGGTTGGATGAACCCAAGGGAATTTGTTTTGTCGGCGACTACCTGATTACAACTGACCTCAACAAGGTTCGAAAGATTGATCGCAAAGGTCGGGTTACCATTTTAGCAAACGAGGAGGACTTTCCGGTAGCTATCTCCTATTTGAATGACGCGGCTGCGGCCTCTGATGGGAAAAGCGTTTTCATTACGGATATGGGAGCCAACACGAAGATGAGAGGTCCCGATGGCTTGTGGCCGTTCGGAAGTAAGGAAGCGGAAGAACTGCCCATTATCGGACGTGTCTTTGAGGTGAAGTTAGACGGACGCGTCGGTATCGCTTTGGATACAAGTAAGCTGATGCCGTGTCCTAATGGAGTGAGTGTTGGAAAAGACGGGCAGCTGCTCGTTGGGGCCTTTTTCACAGGAAATCTCCTCGAACAGCGTAATGGCAAATTGCGAGTCGTGCATGACAGTATGCGCGGTGCCGATGCAGTGGAGCAAGACGAGGAAGGGTACTACTATGTTTCAAGTTGGTCGCAAGGACGTGTCTGGAGAGTCGCCCCGGATGGTAAAAGTTCAAAAGTGCTCAAGGACGGTTTCCAGTCCGCGGCGGATTTCTATCTTGAAGCAGACCAGCGCCGACTTCTGCTTCCCGACATGCTGGCCGGTACGGTCAACGTAGTAAAGTGGTAGACGGTTAGCGATGAGAACTGTAGCCGTCCTCATCTATGATGTTCCAGTAATTCGAAATCGTAGGGCTGGCGCAAGCGCCTGATCCTCATACTATAACTAATAGGTCGCCCTGCCTCCAGAAAGATCGAAACAGAAACCAGTTGTGTAGCTGTTCTCAGGCGAAACGATGAAACGAATAGCGGATACAATCTCGTCGAGTGTGCCGCAACGGTTCATGGGGATCTTTGCGGTCATATAGTCGATTTGTTCCTGAGGAATATTATCGTGTATGGGTGTCTTGATGACTGCAGGGGCGAGTGAGTTGATCGTGATGCCGGTTTCGGCGTATTCCTTGCCGATTGATTTAACCAGTCCGATTACCCCGGCTTTGGTGGCTGAGTAGGAAACCATGCCGGCATTTCCCTCTTTTCCGGCAATGGAAGCGATCAGCAATATGCGTCCGTAATTCCTTTTCACCATGTGGGGAAGCAACGTCTTGGCTAGGATGAATGAACCTTGAAGATTGACTTCGTACACTTTTCGGAAATCGGAAACCGGGACATCGACAATCTTGGTATTGGTTTGTCCCACAATGCCTGCAGCGTTCACGGCGATGTCAATCTGTCCGAATGTATCCAGAGTTTGTGCAATGGCAGCTTGTACACTTTCTTCTGAACGGATGTCCGTTTGAATGCTAATCGCTTCACTCGAAAGTTCGGCTTTAGCGGTTTGAAGTCCCTCCTCATTGGTGTCGAGAAGCGCTACTTTAACACCCTCTGAAGAAAGCCGTATTGCTGTCGCCAATCCGATTCCGGATGCTCCACCGGTCACGATCGCTACCTGGTTTTTAATTGTTCTTTCCATAGGAATTTTTTAAAGACTGATTCAGTAATGTCTTTGAGTGAATACTAAAAGGAGGTTTAGCTGCAAGTGAGACTTGCAGATTCAGTCGTTAAATTTTCATGACAAGGTTATTAACCTAACCGACTCGATTCCGCCAGGGACCTGTAATTGCGAGGGTCTGACCGGGATCCTTTTGTATGTTGATGAATAGAGTGGTTCCATCGGGGGAGAAGCAGGCGCCTGCGATCTCGCTCTTAATTGCTACGTGTCCGATATGATAGATTTTTCCGTCATTGGTGATGCCGACGATGGCGCTGCTTTCGTTGTCGTCTTCGCAGATTACAATGTCGCCCCACGGGGCGATGGTCAGATTGTCGCAAGCCTTGAGGAGTTCGAGGTCTTGGCTTTCAATGAATAGCTCCAGTTTTCCTGGAGCGCTCGTCTCCCCGTCCATTCCCTCAAATGCGCTGGGTCGGTATCGGAAAATCTGTCCGAATTTCTTGGGACCGCCATTGGTGCAGGCAAAGTAGATTTCACCGTTTCCGTAGAACATGCCTTCGCCGCGAGCAAACCGGGCTGCTCCCTTTCCAAATCCCTTGTATCTAAGGTCGTCGTTGGGGGCAGTGGGATCTTTGACATCAATCCATTCCACTTCTACCGGTTGATTGACGGGAAAGCGGGGGAGGTCAATGTCCTTCCAATTCCGGGTGTCGCTCGAGGGGGCTCCTTTGATGGCGAGAGCCTGAAGTCGACCTCCTTTAGCAAGCTGACCTCTGATATTGGGAATATACCGATAGATCAGTCCATCGGGACGATCTTCGGTTTGGTACACGATGCCGCTCGCCGGATCTACCGCGACCGCTTCGTGGTTGAACCGTCCCATTTCTACAAGTGGTACGGGATCTGCGAGGCCGATCTCATAATTGGCGGGCACCTCGAAATTGTAGCCATGGTCCTTTTTTAGCTGGTCGTTGGCTCTTTCGACATTCTCTTCGCAAGTAATCCAGGACCCCCATGGCGTTGTCCCGCCTGAGCAATTACGAATGGTACCTGTCAGTGAAAGGTAATGACGCTTAAGTTCTTGTGTTCGTGTATCAAATACAAGTGTGGTGGTTCCGCCGATGCAATGAGTGCCGTTTGCTCCACGGTCGTATCGCTTGGAATCGCTAATGCCTTTCCAGGCGTTAGACTTTAAGTATTCGGCTTTGTCCTCCTGGGTTGGACTGACTTCGTGATTGCGAACAATGAGAGTCAATCCGTTAGGCCCCGGGAAAGTAGCCATGCCATCGTGAGAAGGCGGAACGATTTGGCCGTCGTCCATCTTGTCCCCTCGTTCTGAAATGATTTTGTAACTGAATCCTTTTGGAAGTTTCAGCCGACCCTTTGGATCGCTCAGCAAGGGGCCATAGCCTTCGGCCCCCATCGGGGTTGTGCCTAGTTTGCCGGAAGAAACTGCGGATGAGTAATTCTGGGAGCAAGCGCTCAGGCCGAGAAATCCTGCGGAAATCAGGGAGTTTTTGACGAATTCGCGACGATTGGATGGGTTCATAGGTTAGGTAGGTTAGGGCGAGTATGATGAAACAGGAATAGTAATTCGATCTCTATAAATTGCGATCTTTCAATACGCTTTTGAGTCAAGGTTAATTGTGGGTATTCATCCTTAACCCTTTCGCCTTATGGGGAACTCTTGGACATTCTTTTCGGGAGTTCTGGAATATAGGTAGAACTGCGAAATTTACTTGCCCATGAATTGAGGCTGTTGTACGTAGAAATGCATGCCCCTCAACCCCTTTCGTTACCGCAATTTGTGTACTCTTGTTTTGGTCTTCTGCCTTACGGCTCAAGGCTTTACGGATACAGATATGAAGAAGGGCGGTTGGGACGTGATTCCCGAAAAGGAACTGTCGGCAAAATCGCCTAGGATCGATAAGGACGCTCATGTTGAGTTCCTGTTTCGAGAGCTGAAAGTCGATGATAGTGATGCCTCGCGAACCACTTTCCGATATCATAATCGTGCGAAAATATTTACTGAGGCGGGCGTATCCAAGTGGGATAAGATCGATATAGCTTATCAGACTGGCTGGCGTGTTTACAGTATCAAGGCTCGGGTGATTTACCCGGATGGGACGGTGGCTCACCTGGATAGCAAAGACATCTACAAGCGTCAGATTTTCAAAGACGACGAATTCGAAGGGTTTGCCCAGTCATTCTCGTTCCCCGGACTGAAGCCCGGATGCATCGTCGAATACAAGTGGACCGAATCGAGGCGCTACTGGACCCCCAGTTTGACGATCGCGCTGAGAGCTGAATGGCCGACGTGGGTGTTTAATGTTTCGGTGGATCCCTATGGGGGAATGGCCTCGAGAATTTCCCGATTCAATTGCGGGGTTACGTGGGACAAGAAAGGTGGGAAGTACCTGCTCTCGATCAAGGACCAGCATGCGGTTTCAACGAAGCCGCAACTAGTCGCCCGCAAGGATTTCGAACCTTTCATATACATGGGCTATGCTTCCGATCTCGATATGCTTAATCGAGAGGAGTATTGGGGATACCGTGGCGGGGGCCTGGTTGAGCTAAACAAGGATTTCGTTAAATCGAAACAGAAGGTTGTCAAAGATTTGGCCGACCGACTCTTTAAGGACCTTAATGGCGACAAGGAAAAGATGCTCCGAGCGGCCTATGATTACTGCACCAACGAATTGACCAACATCGAAAGCTATACGGAAAAGTACACGGAAGAGGAGATCGAGGAACTCAAAGAAAATGACTCGCCCAAGAACACGATTAATAACGGCTATGGAACCCGCTACGACATCAATGCTGTGTTCGCATCGCTGGCGGCAGTCGCCGGATTCAACCCTCGTCTAGCTCAAGTTGAAAATCACGACGAATTCACTTACAAGGAATGGGCCGTAGGCAGTTTCAATCTCTCGGATTGGGCGGTGGCGATCGAGTCGGGTGACCAGTGGCGCTATTTCGATCCGGGTAGCAGCTTCCTGCCATATGAAGTGCTGAATGCGTCCAATTCGGACGCGAATGCGATACTCACGGATAAAAAGTTTTACTACATTGTGAAGACGAAAGCCCCGAAGGAGGGATTTTCCAGAACCCTTCGAATTGCGGATGTAACGATTGATGAATACGGGGATCTGAGCGGATCGATCAAGATCAGGCACACGGGGTATTCCAGTATATCGAGAAAGCGGCTTTTTGTCGCCATGACCCCAAAGGAACGAGAAGAGTACATATTGGAAAACATTTGGAAGAATCGACTCCCGAGAGCGACCATCGAGAATTTCAGGACGAAGTATGAGAGCGACCGGGAAGGCGATTTGCAGTTGTTCTACGATATAAAGATCCCGGGATACGCGGATGTGGCGGGAGACCGGCTTGTCCTGAACCCGAGCCTTTTCGAGCAAGGAACGCTGCCACTGTTTCGAGACGAAGAAAGGGTGGAGCCTATTGGCTTTAACTATCATGCTAAGGTTCAGGATAAAGTGACCTTTTCTGTTCCTGAAGGCTACCAAATGGAAAGCGAGAAATCGGTCCAATCTTTGGTCGATGGGCAAGTGGTAACGAGAAAGTCGATTGCCCAATACGATGAAGCGACGAACACTACCATCTTTCAGCGACTTTACGAACTGAAGCTTCTTAAGGTTCTGGGCCAGTACTATAGCATTGTACGCCAGGAATTCGAAACGCTGAATGCGGAAGATGCGGTACCTTTGAGCTTCGTGAAAGGCACTGGACTGGCTGCTAATTAGGATGAGTCAAAAGAGCGTTTTTCTGATT
>JAUHWE010000135.1 GCA_030424825.1 Verrucomicrobiia bacterium | reverse complement strand
ATCCACGGGCAGATCCATATTTGTCAATTCTCGTCTCAATTTCAGTCGAATCAGCACTAAATGGGCGTGCAAGAGAACGATCTATTATTCCCGCTGGGCTACCCAGTCCAAATAAAATATTGTTTGCCCCCCTATTTATCGTTACTCTATCAATATTGTATGAGTCCAACGGGATTAACGTAGAAAAGAAGTTTCGTGTATTATCCGCACTCGCAAGCCCTCGGACTCTAGTAGTTGAGTTAGGAACAAATCTTTCTGGTGAGAAATCTATTGCGAAAGAACCCGCTTCCGCTGTGTTGCTAATATTTCCGCCAACACCAGCTACCTCGGTTCCGGCTGTATAGACCAATAGCTCTCTTAAATTTGTCGCACCCGTATCTTCTAAAAATTCATTTGTGTAGACACTTATAGTACTTGCAACATCACGTAGTTCAGTTTTAAGCCGAGTACCCGCAAGTGTTGATGTAGCTCGGTAACCTTCAACGTCATCCGCTTCTACAGTGAAAGGGCTCAGCTCAAACACATCTTCACTCTTACTACCCTCTTCCTGTCCCGCAGCATTGGGCGTAGCAACTCCAATAACTATGGATGCCATCACCGTTGTAACTCTAGATAACCAGTTATCCTTTTTTTCACTTTCAGTATTCATTATTAAGCTTGATTGAGGTTCGTTTTCATGTGCCAAACCAATCTTGCTCAACTCAGTATCGTCCAGATTCAGATTTTTGCGCTTCACCAATAAAACGCCTGATCTTTCATCCTTAGCCAGGTAGAGCTCTGTGTTCTCTACTAGTTTCTCTGCTGCACTTTGTAAGGTCATCTCACCTACTACAGCATTAACCCTTATTCCTCTGACATGATTCACGATGTACACCAATGGCTGATCTGCTAGCTTTGAGAGTACTTCCAATGATTCCTCCGCATCCGCGGCTGATATATTGAAATAATGAGTTGTAATGTCAGTTTCGACCATATGCACGGGATCCTGTGCTCCTGCACAAGAAATTAAAGCAGTGACTAAAGAAAGCCACTTTCCGATATTAATGATAGACATCCAAATGAGATAGTTCAGAAGAAAGATAATCTTCCGCAATCTAAAGGTATGATGTCAATCTACTCAGGTTGAGTTAGGATTTTGAAGGGGTTAGTATTAAAACACATATTGATTGATTTACCCCATGAAGTCGGCACCAACTCAGCTTTCCGCCACAATAAATTTATCTTTTCTAAGTTTAAAGCCATAGCTAGTAAAAATTTCGACTAACTAATTCTCAGAACAAATTACACTTTGAAGTCATCTATCTCAAATTGCTCAGATTGATAGTTCATGTTGAGAACCTGAATCAAAGACTTCCTCCACCCAACACCAGTGTACCGTCTTTTCTCTCGCTCCAATCAATGCCATACCCGGATTTAAGGATTTCTAGAAACTCCTTTACATCTTCGCTTTCAAAGTAGCCGCCAATTTCAAGTCTTCCCAATTCCTTATCGGTGATTACTAATTTTATACCGGTTTTTTGTTCAAAAGTTGATGCAATTTCATTTAATGTAGAACCGCCCAATACAAGCAAGGGAGTTTGCCATTCCAATCGTTGCTTCAAATCAGATAAATTTGTGTCAAACACCCCGAAATCAGGTCCAACTCTATCAGTTGAAAGCATGAATTCCACTCTCTGGCCATTATGGACTAAGCTTGGTTCCTCACTCCTATTCCCCAAGTCCGATTCTGCCACAGTTTCCTCCCAATAAGGTCTTTGACTGTTATCAGATTTTACAGCAACTGTGCCTTCGACTACCAAAACGTCTACTTTGTCGGCTGTATATTTAACGTTAAAAGCCGTTCCAACCGCCTGTACACTCACTTGATCAACTGAGACCACAAAGGGTCTTTTTAAATCCTTTGCGACGCTGAAGTGCGCTTCACCCTTAAGCAGTTCGACCGCTCGTATATGTGGAGAATAATTTACCTTTACTTTAGAATCCGCGTTCAAGCGAATTACCGATCCATCTGGAAGCCTTTGAGTCCAAGGTTCTAGAGTCGATCGAGTTTCAGTAAAAAACAAATCACTTTCGAGCTCTTTTTCCCTTCCACCCCAACTTACTACCGCAAGGCCTATCATGCAAACTGCAACAGCGATTGCTAGACTCCACGCAAGTTTAGGAATAGAATTAGTTTTAGATTCGTCGTTTTCCAACGCATTTCTAGCAACCTCAGATGGAATATAATCGAGTGAATCCCACATTCGACAACTTGATTCGTATTCTTTCGCGAATTCGACATCCGAAGTAATACGTTTCCGAAGTTCTCGCTCTTCTTCTTTGGATAGTTCTCTTTCTTGTCGAACGATCCACTGAACCGCATCTTCCTCAATCGAGGATGCATTTCTTGAAAGCTTCCATGGAAATCTAATTCTCATTTTGACTTTGACACCTACTTGAGGCCCTTTCCCTTAAAGTATCTTTTACATTTTAAGAGTCCACGAGCAAGCTGCGTCTCTACTGTGTTAACCGAAATATTCATTTCGATCGCAATTTGACTCGTAGTCATTTGCTCATACTTTCGGAGAATTAGGATTCTTCGACAACGCGGAGGCAGCGTCTCAATCGCTTCCCCAAGCAATCTTATTTCATCTTGGCGGCAAACAGCTTCAAAAGGCCCCACCTCTCCATCAACAACGTCGAATTCGTGTAAATCCGCTACATTAATAATATTTGATCCTGACTTTTTTCTGAAGAGATCCCGCGTTACATTTTTAGCAATCGCAAACAAAAGTCCTCTGGCCGACTGAATAGGTTTCCCTCTTTTAACCGAAAGAATTCTTTTATAAGTCTCCTGCAACACATCATCTACGTCAACGTTTTCTGGTACAACATTGTAAAGAAAACCCTTGAGAGCTGTTTCATGCGGCTTAACCTCTCTTTCGAACCAATCTGAGTACTCAACTTCGTTTACAGACATACACCATATAGGGATTAGGAAAACACTTTCAAATATTAGGAATAACTCTCATTGGTGCTAGTTCAATACTTCGGGAATTTTTTATAGCAAAAATAAATAATTGCACCTTAATTGAGGTATTTAGAGGTGCTATCAGATTCAAGCCGAATTATTTCATACGGTACCGAAGCAGGGAATACTTTATTCCGTACGTTTAGCCTATGTTTACGCCAATCGTAATCAGTTCCAAAATAATAATTCAAATTGAATCACTGCCAATCTACCCATAAAGGATAGCATGCTCCTATCCTGACCCGGCAGCTAAGACATTTGAATCTACCGTTACTCTTCTGGGCAATTTGCGATTGCGCTTCAATCCTTGGGCACCTGCACTTCATACTGGCTCTTCAATCGCGTTAGTTCTGACTTCAACCTGGAAATAGTATCCTGATAATGAGGATCGTTAATTCGGTTATTGAGTTCGTATGGATCGATTTCGCGGTCAAAGAATTCCCACTCTCCCAATTCGTAAAAGTGGATTAGCTTGAAACGCCCATCATACACGCCTTCGTGCTTGGCGACCAAATGCTGGTTACCCTCCGACTCGTAGAAATGGTAATAGAGGCTTTTACGCCAATCCTTCGGCATTGCTCCCTTGAATACGGGTCTCAAATCGACACCTTGCATCGTAGCCGGAACATCGGCCCCTCCAATAGAAAGGAACGTCGGCGCCATGTCGATATTCTGCACCATCGCATTCACTTCAGTTCCGGGCTGAATTTCGCCGGGCCAGCGAATGAGCAGCGGGGTGAAAAATGATTGGTGATACATGAAACGCTTGTCGTACCAGCCATGCTCGCCAAGGTAAAAGCTTTGATCGCTACTGTAGCAGACGATCGTATTTTCAGCCAAACCCGACTCCTCTAGATAATCGAGAATCCGCCCTACATTCTCGTCGTTCGCTTTGACGCAACGCAGGTAGTCGTGAATGTAACGCTGGTATTTTTCGCGCTTCAGATCGTCACCCTTCAATTTGCCGGATGCCAGATGGCGATTCTCATAAGCCAGAGATTCGATCGCTTGCTTATGCTGTTCCGGCCCCAGACGATCGTAGTGAGCGGAATCAGGATCGCCTTTAAGGTGGAAGCCCTCACGCATCGTTTTCAAAATCGTCATTTGAGCCTTGCCCGCAGCGACCCGCCCCTCGTGATCGTCGTAAAAGGTAGGCGGCTCTGGGATTTCCACATCCTTGAGGAAATCCAGATTGCGGATAGCCGGCGACCACGGTCCGTGCGGCGACTTGAATTGGCACATGACCATTACCGGCTTTCCCTTGCCCGCATTCGCTTCGAGGAAATCAATTGTCATGCGGGTCACCGTATCAGGCGAATATCCCTCGATACGCTCTTCCTTCTCCCCCTGGGAGGTTTTTACCCGATAGTCCTGACTAAAATACCGTCCCTGTCCCTTCATGATTTTCCAATCATCAAAGCCCTGGGGAGCCACCTTCAAGTGCCACTTGCCGTAGAGGGCGGTCGCGTAGCCACTATTTCTAAGAATGCCTGGAAAGGTCGGATTCGAGAAATCCATCGGCATCCCATTCTTGGGAACGTTGTTCTTGTGGCTGTGAAGACCGGTCAAAATAGTCGCCCGGGCCGGCCCACAAATGGAATTGGAGACGTAGCTATTGCGAAAGATGGCTCCTTCCTTAGCGAGCCGATCGATGTTGGGCGTGGGAGCCAAATCCTTGAATCGATCGTCGTATGCAGAAATAGCCTGATACGCATGGTCATCCGCGTAAATCCAAACGATGTTGGGGCGAGATTGCTCTGCTGCGAACGATGCAGCGAACAGAGCGATTACAAGGTAAAGCGAAGAAACAATACGTGGATGCATGTCGGGAGAGCGAAAGGTCTAATGAAAACGCAGCTATTAGGCCACGCCGTTCTTACCAAGTAAAGTTTCCTCTTGGACGGACGAGGTGTAAATCTTCCATCTTCCCCAGTCGCTCCAACCGCTCAGGCTTGAACAAACAACCCCAGGCCGCCCTGGGCTCCGAAACCGCTAAATCAGCGACGGTCGAGCCTTTTTTCCAGCCCTATCGGCTCCCAACCAGTCGTCTCTTAGTCAGAGGATGCCAGTTTTCAATCCGCTCTTTTAACCGCTTCACGATTTGCGGATACTGTTCAGCCAGGTTCCGCTCTTCATACGGATCACTCTCAATATCGAAAAGCTGGATTGGCTCCTTTCGAGGGTGCACAACAGCATACCGGTTAACTTCCCCGTCAAAAGTTAAAATCAATTTCCAGCGATCTTGGATACACCACAAATACATGAGCGAGGCCTCCGGATCGTCAAGATCCGCAATGTCGTGGGCATAGCTTTCACCGAAAATCGTATCACGGCTGAGCGCGGAACCCGACTGCATGCTTACCCACAAATCCAATCCTGGCAAACCATCGGGAACGTCGATACCTGCGGCGCTCAATAAGGTCGGTACCGTATCGATGCTACTCACGAGATCACCTCGGATATCAGGTTCGACCACGCCTGGCCATGAGAACATGATAGGAGTCCGTATCCCTCCATCATACACGCTCTGCTTTGACTTCGGAGCAAATGAGGTGAACCAGCCTTCTGGTACTTGTGAACTTGCACTCTTCTGAATCCAACCGTTGTCGCATACATAATAGATGATCGTATTTTCGCGCAGTCCCTTCTTCTCCAAATGTTCAATCAACTCGCCACAGGTTTCATCAAACCACTCACACATGGCATAGTACTTTGCAACGGCTGGATCCAAATCCATTTTCTCATAGTAACTCAACAGCCTCTGAGGAGGGTTGTGCGGTGTATGAGGCAAAAACGGCGCGTACCAAAGATAGAATGGTTTATTTTCGGTTTCCGCTTCTTCGATAAAATCGAATATCGGCTCCATCCCCTCTCTTCCGATTACAAGCCCCTTGTCCCCATGTCTTGTCTGCCCTCCTGGATCTCCCTCTGTCATGCCATGCGTAAATCCACCGCGAGAGTATTTCCCCTCCCACCACTTTCCGCTTTGATGGGCCAAATACCCATTTCGAACCAGAATCTCTGGCAGCGTATCGAATCTGTCGATATTGTTCAGCAACGCTTTCGACAGCTCTACAAACTCAGGAGACTTCCGGTCGGCCAATCGAGGAGAAGGATCATTTCCTGTTATTCCATGATCTTTTGCATAGTGGCCTGTCACTAGGCTCATAAGCGAAGGGCGGCACAAGGGAGTCGGCACATAACCTCTGGGATATAGAACGCTTTCTCTAGACAGGCGGTCCAAATGAGGCGTCCGAATCACTTCATGGCCCATGAACCCATAATCAGTCCACGTTTGATCGTCGGAAAGAATGAGTACGATGTTCGGCTTGCTTCCACTTGATAACAAATGGACAGGCAGGCAAACCAGGCCGACTATAATCGAGCCAAGTCCTAGAAATGATCTGCATGAAATACAGAAAGAAATGTTGCTACTTTGTCCTAACACAAAATTCGCACCTCCAAATACAATACTCAGCAGCGAGTCGTTTTCCGATACTCATCTTCACCACAACCGCTGCTGCTTCACCTGGTGGAGACTAATGGGGTCGAGATGGCATGTCTCGACCCCATATACCCAATACTACTATAACTAAACCAAACTTAAAGATCGAAGCCCCAACTCAGAAACCAACGGCGACCTAGGGCGAAGGTTTCCGTTCGATCATAATAGAGACCGTCTAAGGCGTTCTGGACATTGAGGCGGAAAGTATGGGTTCTTCCGCCGATTTCCGTAGCGTATCCAGCAAATACATTCGCAGTAGAATACCCTTTCTGATAGGCCCATTCTCTTCTCACGATGGAGAACTGCTGGATACGGCCTTCTCGATACAGCCAGTTTCCACCGACAAAGAATCCAGTATCCCCAAAGGTATGCCGTCCGGTTATCGATACGGCGTTCTTGGCAGCCTGGTCGAGTCTTAGCCCCTTGGCTCCTTCGATCAGCGTTTCCTCGATTTTGGCATCGGTATGGGCATAGCTCAGGACAAATTGTGTCGAAGCAATTGGCGTGTAGAAAAGCTGCGCTTCGTACCCAGTGCTATTTTCCAGACCGGAAAGGAATGCAATCGGTTCATCATCAGGAGGGTTTGGCAAAGGATTGCCCTGCAGGATATTCGTTCGGTCAATATTGAAATAGGCGACTGATCCCGACAACTTGTTTTGGATAAGGTCGAACTTAAAACCCACATCGACCCCTTCTCCTTGCGAAGGATCGAAAGAAAGAACCAGGGGAGGAGATACTCGAGTATCCACTCTTTGCGGGTTGGGAACGAACGATTCGCTATAGAGCGAATAGAAATTCAGCCCCTCGGATACCTCGAAAGTGAAGCCCGCTTGTATTGATGTATTACTCGTTTTGTCCTGGTTGCGATCCTCTATCGAGTCGCGACGCAAGCCAGCCAAAATATTCAACTTGCCCTCCATCGCCTTGACCTGATCCATAATGAAAAAGCTCGTGTTCTTTGAGGATGTTGGAGATCCAGTATTGGCAGTCACTCCACCCACTCCTTGATTTGCGAATTGGATTGCCAGGGCCTGCGCCTCTTGGCGGGTGACATTCATTTGGACCGTTCCATCGGGATTGCGGCCTTCACCCGTAAGCACATTGAAAGGCGTGTGCGGATAGCCTCCAAGCGCGGTTCGCAACGCGGCGGATCCTCCATTCAGGCGGTAGACCTGGTTAAAATTATCAGACTTGTCCCGTTGCGCCCCTAAGAGGAACGTGTGGGAAGTATTCCCAATTTCAATATCCTTAGCCGTGAAATCCACGTAGTAGTTCCGGTTCCCTCCATCAAGAATCTCTACGTTGCTTTGGCCCGTAAACTCGTGGGTGGCTGGGTCCGTGCCAGCTCCGACGAGATTGAACATGTCCGTAAATTTGGAGGTATCGCTTACGGTCGCCCGCAGGAACAGATTGTCGCTAAAGGACTGGGTGAGATCAATCGACCAGGCATCGCCTGTATTCTTAGTATAATCCTTGTCTGTAATGGGGCTATAATCCTGAGCCACCGGTTCCCACCGATCGTTTGGAGCAAATCCATTTCCGACAAACGGATTACGCGGACGTATGAAGGCATGGTGCCGCTCCTGACGGGAATACTCGATATCAATCTTGGTACTTTCCGTCGGTTTAAACGTAAACGCAGGGGTGAAAAAGCGCTGATTGTGCCAACCTCCCGCACGCTGATGATCGCCTTCGTCATAGGAGCCCGTGAGGCGAAATAGAACCTTTCCTTCGTTGTCCAGAGGTCCCCCGGTATCCCATTCTACACGACGGTTGGACTCGGATCCGATCCGGAAATTGAAGCTCGTATGTTTAACATTCAATGGCTTCTTCGTAATAATATTAACCAAGCCACCTGGGTCTGACAACCCGTACAGGACAGCTGCAGGACCTTTGACAATCTCTATTCGGTCGATCATCGACGAATCCGTAAACCCTTTGTAGGGGATGCGATTGCGCAAGTTCAGTGAAGACCGAAACCCGCGAATAGTGAAGTTCTCGTTGAAGTTCCCTTCATTTCTTCCCACCCTCGTTACGGTCGCATCCGACACCACAGCATCCTCCACTTGGTTGTATGAGAAGTCCTTGATGAAACTTTCTGTGACAACAGTAATGGGAACAGGTATGTCTTTGATCAACGCATTGACTCGGGTGCCACTAATGGAATTGGTAGCAGAGTAGCCATTGGTATCGCCCTGAACCGTGAACGGGTCCAGCGTATAGGTTTCTCCAGACGCTCCAACTTGAGCGTGAAGGTCCGTCAAGCTCGCAGCAGCGAGCGAAAGTAGCCCCGTCATGAGGCCGCCAACTATCTTATTCTTGTCGTTCATAGGTGTTTGAATACTGGACTGCTGATTCAGAGAATCACAGTGAAGGGTAGGTTAGTCTAAGGCGCCCTCTGGCATATCGAGGGCCAAGTATCCGGAAACTCCTTGCCCGAAAGGTTGTCTGGCTCTAGCTGTTTATAATTGGACAAGTTGAAAAAGCGAAAATATGCTAAAGCTAAGCAAAATTGTACAAAATCGAATCCCGACTATCTCAAACCGTTTTTCCTCACTAAATCATGATTACCCTTCGCCAAATCGCGAAAAAGGCTGGAGTATCCAAATCGACCGTATCACTGGCTTTGAAAAAAGACCCCAGCTGCGCGAGCAAGACGATCGAGCGCATCACCCAAATCGCCCATGAGATGGGCTATCGCCCCAACCCTCTCGTTACCGCCAACATGGCGGCGATGCGTACCGGTCGACGTCAGAAGACCCTCAAAGCCCTCTTAGCCTATTTCTACGATTACGAATTCGGTACCCCCCACTCACTGGCTTCCTTCCAAGGGGCGAACGAACGAGCAGGTGAACTAGGATTCGTAATGGAAGCCTTCCCTTACAACGATCCAAAAATCTCTCCCAATCGGCTTCTCGGGATTCTACGCAGCCGCAATGTACAGGGAATTATAATTGGCGAGAGTCAAACACCGATTCCTCACATCGATTTCAAATGGGATGACTTTGCGGTGGTGGCCATTGGCTATACTTTGCAAAGCCCTCGAGTGGATCGAATCGGCTTCAACCACACTGAAAATCTGACTCGGCTTTTCCAAGACTTGAGCCTGAGAAACTATCAGCGTGTAGGGCTCGCATTGAGGTCTGACTTT
>JAUHWE010000134.1 GCA_030424825.1 Verrucomicrobiia bacterium | reverse complement strand
GAAGAGGCGACTGGATATATTTATGTAAAGCAGATCGATGGAGTCTGGTGGTTCGTCGGCCCGGACGGGGTGAGCTTCGTTAGCAATGGCGTAAATCATATCGAGCCTCACCTATGGCTCGCCCCCTACAATAAGGAGGCAACCCTGAGAAAGTATGGTGAGGACATGGTGGATGAAAATGGATTTTTCAATACACATGGGAAGGCCGCCCAGAAATGGATCGATCAGCAGGTGAAGACCGCTCGAAGTTTGCACTTCAATACGTTTGCGCGTCACACGCACCCAGGGATCGATACATCTCTTTATAAGGACCAGATTTACTACGTAGCTTCGCTTCAAACCGGACCGCTAGCAGGGTGGAGGGAACGAAATGGAGAAGGCCCCCGGCCGGATGTTTTTTCCGAAGACTTTAAGAATTTTCTCGAAAAGCGTATAAAGGAGGTCTGTGCGGAGTACAAAGACAGTCGCAACCTGCTGGGATACATGTACACGGATGTTCCCAGCTGGGTGGTGCCGTCGAATAGCAAAGTAGATAACGCAAGCATCTATCCATGGATCAATGCGATCCTCCCACTCGGGGAAGCATCTCCCGGAAAATGGAAATGGATCGAACATTTGCAGTCTAGGTATGAGTCACCCTTGGACGTCGCTAAAGTTTGGGGACTGCCGACGAGTCCCACCTACGGAATTTCCTGGTATAAAATGTCGCGACTGAATACGTGGTTCAATCCGACTGACACGGTCAAGGCGGATGAGGATATGAAAAGCTTCATGTACCTCATCGCGGAGCAATGGTACCAGCTTCACTACGAGCTAATCCGCAAGCACGACCCGAACCATCTGATTCTTGGAGACAAGAACTGGATCACCTGGCACTATCCTTGGGTGTTGTCGGCGCTTAAGAAGCATGTCGATGTCGTGGCGATTCAGGCCTATGGGCGTTGGTCGGAGGACAGTCCGGTTATCGAGGAGATATTTGCTGCTACCGGAAAGCCTATTTTCAATGGCGACGGATGCTACGGCTTTGCTGGACCCAATCAACAAGCGTACGGGGTTAAGGGTTGGCGTACACAGGCAAAAGATCTGGGAGAAGTAGCAGATTTCTATAAGGAGACGATGGAAAGCATGATGCGAACGCCCTACATCGTTGGCTGGCATCACTGCGGTTTTCTAGAGCAATGGGACGCGTCGGAACGGGGAGATTCCCCACGCAATGAGAACGGATTTATGGATCCATTCGAAAACTTCCACACTGAATTTGTCGAAGTGGTTAAAGAGGTGAATGCACGAGCGGTCATGCTGCACAAGAATGCCCGCTATTAGGCAGCCTTGTCGTTTGGTAATCGGCGTGACGAAACTAAGGAATTGTTTTCCGGATAGTATTCGAAATCTAATAACTAAAATACAACTTTCCTAAAGAGGGGTTTGAAGCTGCTTTAGTGTATCGACGAAGTTTTTAGCCAATTGTGACCGGGTGTCTTTCAGCCAGATGGCGAAGAGCCTCACCTCGAGGTCCTCTTTTTCCTCCTTGATGGGATGGTAAACGATGTTGGAGGGATTGTTCGGAAGAGGTAGGACGATGGAGAATCCATGGTTGGCGGCGACGAGTGTGAAGAGTGCTTCCAAACTCGATACGCGCTTGATCGGTCTATGCCGAATGCCCCGAGAGGTGAAAACCGCTTCCATGCGCCTTCGGTGAACGTCGTGCCGTTCGGTTTGGCCAAAATAGTAGAATTGCTCATCTGAGAACTCAGATAGGGAAGGAGACGACCTTTTCGCGAGCGGATGGGATTGTCCCATGGCGATGGCCATGTTGGATCTGAGCACTTCGTAGGTATCGAATTTTCGGTCGATTTGAATCTCAGAATCAATGGTGAAGCCGACCTGGATAGAACCGGCTTTGAGTGCCGGGATCTGATCTTGGAGACTGGTTTCTTCAAGGCTAACCTCCACCTTAGGAAAGCGATCGCGGTATTTCGAAAGAGCCAGTGGAAGGAAGGTGGCGGACATGGCTCCAATGCTACCGATGCGTAAGCGTCCACGGCGGCCATCCTGAGCTTCCCGGGCCGCATCCACCGCCATTTCTGCTCGTTCAAGAATATCCAGCGCTTCTTGCTGGAACACGGCTCCGGCATCTGTAAGGCTCACGCCGCCAGTATTGCGGTTGAGGAGTTGGGCACCGATATGACGTTCCAAGTCTTTTATTTGCTTGCTTAATGCCGGCTGAGCAACCCGAAGCCGGTCGGCAGCACGCCGGTAATTCAAGGTGTCCGCGACCGTCACAAAATAACGCAAGTGTCTCAATTCCACGGATTCGACTGATAGTTATTGGTTATCAATCTGCAAACAACAAAATAATACTGGGATGAAATATTCATGGTAAGGTGTGCGTTTGCTTTTGTTACATCGAAGGTGAGTCAAGCAGGACCCGCCATTTCGGGCTGATTTAGCAATCGAAATTCCGTCAATGCATCTATTACGAAACACGAGTTCTTCCTCGATCATTCCAATCAAAATCGCAATCGCTGCCCTAATGGCCGCAGTTGCAGGGATTTTGACGGGCTGCAGCGCAGGGGATGCGGCGTCACCTCCTGTGGCAGCTCCGTCACTGGAAGTTAAATACTTTACCGTGAAAACGGAGAACGTGACGCTTCCGAAAGAACTGCCGGGACGGGCGTCTGCGTACCGGGTGGCGGAAGTTAGGGCTCGAATCAACGGCATCGTCTTAGAGCGTCTGTTTGAAGAGGGCACTGATGTGACGGAGGGGCAGGTCTTATTCGTAATCGATCCGGCTCCCTACCAGGCGGCACTCGACAGCGCCAAGGCGAGCTTGGCCCGAGCGGAAGCCAGTCTCGTATCGATATCAGCCCAAACAAAGCGATTTCGAGGTCTCGTAGCAACCAATGCGATCTCCCAGCAGAATTATGACGATGCCCTGGCGCGTGAGCTGGTTGCCAAGGCAGAAGTATCGGCAGCGCAAGCGGCGGTTAGGGCGGCGGAGATCAACTTGGACTATACGAGAGTGGCAGCTCCCATTAGCGGACGAATTGGTCGAGCTTCAGTGACGGAAGGGGCCTATGTCCAACAGGCGACCGCGACATTGCTGGCCACTATCCAACAGCTCGACCCCCTTTATATAGACTTAAACCAGTCGGCCGAGGAGGTGCTCCGCTTAAAAGCGGCGCTCTCTTCGGGCCGATTGCAACGTACGGAAAAAGGAGAAGCCGAACTCAACGTGATTCTTGAATCGGGTCGCGTATACGAATACACTGGGTCTTTGCAGTTTTCCGATGTATCGGTGAACCCAAGTACCGGAACGGTGGCCTTGCGCGGAACGGTGCCTAATCCGGACAACGATTTGCTGCCCGGGATGTTTGTGCGGGCGCGCATTGAAGAGGGTACGGATCCCAACGCGATCCTGGTGCCCCAGCCCCTCGTGAGTCGCAACGCCAAGGGCGAAGCCGTTGTCATGCTCGTGAACGAGGAGAACAAGGTGGAGGCTCGCGTGGTCGAAACGGCTCGCACGGTGGGTGACCGGTGGTTGGTTACGAAAGGATTGGAGCCGGGGGATCGAATCATCATGGACAATCTTCACAAAGTACGTCCTGGAATTCCTGTGACGCCTATCGTAGCTCAAGCGAAAGCTGAGGAAACCGGCCCTAAGGCCTAGCGGACCGAGCGAGGCGCTGCGTCCATAGAGGATCACTATCATGGCCCGTTTTTTCATTGACCGACCTGTGTTTGCATGGGTGATCGCTATCGTGATCATGGTGGCAGGGATACTGTCGATCCGGACTCTTCCGGTGGCCCAGTATCCTACGATCGCGCCGCCTACGATTGCCATTTCAGCAGCCTATCCCGGCGCTTCGGCAAAGACATTGGAGGATTCGGTAACTCAGGTTATCGAGCAGCGCTTAGCTGGTATCGACCACCTGCGTTATTTCGAATCGGCGAGCGATTCGTCAGGCGTAGTGAGCATTACTCTGACCTTCGATGCGGAGGCTGATCCAGATATCGCGCAGGTACAGGTTCAAAACAAGCTCGCGGCGGCTACTCCGCTGCTGCCTCAAGAAGTACAGCAACTCGGGGTAACGGTGACTAAATCCGTGCGGAATTTTCTCTTGGTAATTGGGTTTCGGTCTACCGATGGGAGTATGAGCAATGCGGATATCGGCGACTTCGTGTCCAGTCAGATTCAAGATCCGCTTAGTCGCGTACCCGGCGTAGGCGATATCCAGAATTTTAGTACGCAGTATGCGATGCGCATTTGGCTCGATCCGGACAAGCTGGTAAATTATCGACTGATGCCGGGGGATGTCGCAGCTGCGATCCGGGCGCAGAATGTGCAAGTTTCTGCGGGCCAGATCGGAGGGAACCCGGCGCCCGAAGGTCAGATGTTGAATGCCGTTGTAACCTCCCAGACACGGTTAGAGACGACCGAACAGTTTGAGAATATTTTGCTCAGAGTGAATGCGGATGGTTCGCAAATCCGCTTGCGCGACGTGGCTCGTGTGGAACTGGGGGGAGAAAGCTATGCCCGTTCCTCACGCTTTAATGGACAGCCTTCAGCGGGTATCGCCATACGTCCCGCCTCAGGCGCCAACGCGTTGGAAACGGTGGACGCGATTCGGGCCAAAATCGACGAATTGAAGCCGTTCTTCCCGACTGGACTAGAGGTGGTCTATCCACTGGATACGACGCCGTTCGTGCGGATCTCCATTGAAGAGGTACTGAAGACTTTGGTTGAGGCCATTGTATTGGTATTCCTAGTCATGTATTTGTTCCTACAGAATTTCCGGGCGACGTTGATCCCTACAATTGCGGTGCCGGTTGTCATTCTAGGGACGTTTGGGGTGATGGCGGCTGCAGGCTATTCCATTAATACTTTAACTCTGTTTGGGGTGGTTTTGGCGATCGGATTGCTGGTCGACGATGCGATCGTGGTCGTGGAAAATGTGGAACGCGTAATGAGCGAAGAAGGCTTGTCACCCAGAGAAGCGACGCGGAAGTCTATGGATCAGATCACCGGAGCCCTCGTAGGGATCGGCATGGTGTTGTCTGCGGTCTTTGTGCCAATGGCATTTTTCGGAGGGTCGACCGGAGTGATCTATCGTCAGTTTTCGATCACGATCGTGTCGGCAATGGGGCTTTCGGTCCTAGTGGCTATCGTGTTGACGCCGGCTCTGTGCGCGACTCTTTTAAAGCCCGTCAAAAAGGGGGGGCATGCTCGGAGCAAGGGCTTCTTTGGCTGGTTCAATCGTGTGTTTGATCGCAGCGCGGGTGGCTACACTCGAGGGGTTGGCGGAATGATTCGAGGGAAGGCCATCAGTTTGCTCGCATTCGGTTTGATAGTCGGGGTGATGGCTTGGCTGTTTGGACGGCTGCCTACTGGATTTTTGCCGGATGAAGACCAAGGGTTCCTATTTGCCCAAGCGCAGTTGCCGCCTGGGTCCACGACGGAACAAACGCTCGAGGTGCTCAAGAAGATAGAGAATCATTTTTTAATCGAAGAGAGTGAGAACGTGGAGGGCATGTTCGGAGTAACTGGATTTAGTTTTTCCGGAGTGGGGCAAAACCAGGCCATCGCTTTCGTGCGGCTAAAAGATTGGGAACACCGCAAGCGGCCTGATCAGTCAGTGATGGCGATACAAGGCCGAGCCATGAACTTGTTTCTTGGGTTTACCGATGCCTTCGCCTTTGCCTTTGCTCCACCCGCTGTGTTGGAACTGGGAACAGCCGGTGGGTTTGATCTGAGATTGACAGACAATGCCGCCCTGGGACACGAAGCACTGATTGGCGCCCGTAATCAATTACTGGATCTTGCAGGCGGGGATCCGCGGCTAGTGGGTGTACGGCCGAATGGAATGGCGGATACGCCAGAACTCAAGGTGGAGATCGACCAGGAGGAAGCTTCGGCCCTCGGAATTGCTCTTTCAGATATCAACGGGACCTTGTCCACGGCGTGGGGCTCGTCTTATGTGAATGATTTCATCGACCGCGGCCGTGTAAAGAAAGTGTACTTACAAGGGGACTCGAAATTTCGCTCATCGCCGGAAGATATCAATCGTTGGTATGTGCGCAATCAAGCGGGTGAGATGGTACCGTTCTCCAGCTTCTCTAGCGCTCACTGGGGTTTGAGCTCGCCGAAGCTGGAGCGCTTCAATGGCCTATCCTCCGTGGCGGTAGCCGGCCAGCCCGCCCCCGGTGTGAGTTCGGGCAAGGCGATGGAGATTGTGGAAGAGTTGGTTGGGCAGTTGCCGGAGGGAATTGGTTTGGAGTGGGTGGGACTGTCATTTGAGGAGCGCCTATCTGGCTCGCAAGCGCCCGCCCTGTATGCGATCTCATTGCTAATTGTCTTTCTATGTTTGGCGGCGCTTTACGAAAGTTGGTCCATTCCCGTTGCGGTACTTCTGATCGTGCCGCTTGGGGTTGTGGGAACCCTGTTGGCCGCTTGGTTTCGAGGTTTGCCTAACGATGTCTATTTTCAGGTCGGGTTGCTGACGATCGTCGGTTTGTCGGCGAAAAACGCCATTCTGATCGTTGAGTTCGCCAAGGAAGCCTACGACCAGGGTATGAGTTTGTCAGACGCTGCGATTCACGCCGCGCGTCAACGGCTGCGGCCTATTTTAATGACGTCAATGGCATTTGGACTTGGTGTTCTACCGCTCGCTCTGAGTTCCGGTGCAGGATCAGGAAGCCGCAATGCAATTGGCACGGGAGTGGTTGGAGGTACTTTCACGGCTACGGTTCTCGGAGTGTTTTTTGTTCCCGTATTCTTTGTGGCGGTGTTGAGACTATTCGGTGTAAAAGGGACAGTGACCCAGGCAGCTGAACCTGCAGAGAGATTGCAAAATGTATAGGGAGAAGATTTTAATCCTAACTTTGGCGGCCCTTTCTGGCTGCTCACTGACGCCTGAATACCAAAGACCCGCTGCTCCGGTCGAAGCAACCTTTTTGCCTAGTGGTAGTGGAAGGTCAGATACATCTGCAGCCGATATTGAGTGGCGAGACTTTTTTGGCGACCCCCGCTTGCGTCGCTTGATTGAGACGTCTCTAGAAAATAACCGTGATCTGAGGGTCGCGGCTCTACGGGTTGAGCGGGCCCGTTCGCTGAACAATATTCAGCGGGCGGCTCTAGTTCCCAGTATTGATGCGTCCGGGAATGCCTTGCGTCAACGAATACCAGGCGATCTTAATACTAGTGGCCTGCCGATAACGAGCGACAGTTTTCAGGTGGGGCTGGAAATGCCCTCTTACGAATTGGACTTTTTCGGCCGTATAAGGAGCCTACGCGACCAGGTTCTTGAGCAGTACCTGGCAACCGAGCAAGCGCAGCGCAGCGCCCAGATCAGTCTGACGGCGGCAGTGGCCCAGCAGTACCTAACTCTGGTAGGATTGGAGGAACAGTTGGAATTGGCTAGGCGGACTTTGAAGGCAGCTCAACGATCCTATGAATTGAATCGGCAAACCTTTGAAGCGGGAGTGAGTTCCGAGCTTGATCTGAGCACTTCGGAAGCGCAGCGCGAAGCGGTCCGAGCGAGCGTGGCCGCGATCGAGCAACAGCGTGCCCTGGCGGAAAGCGCCTTAGTATTGCTAGTTGGTTCACCGCTTCCCGAAGACTTGCCTCCTGCGGGTTCGCTAGCGACGCAAGGACTGATGGCGGATTTGCCAGTGGGATTGCCATCCGAGTTGTTGACTCGACGGCCCGATATCATCGAGGCGGAACATCTGTTGAAAGCCGCTAACGCCAATATTGGAGTTGCTCGAGCCGCGTTTTTTCCTTCTTTGAAATTGACGGGATTTGGGGGAACGGCCAGCGCGGACTTGTCGGGATTGTTTGAGAGCGGGTCAGGGACATGGAATTTTTCGCCATCTGTCTCCGTGCCGCTATTTGCTGCTGGTCGGAACAAATCCACCTTAGAAGTGGCGGAGGTCGACCGGCGAATAGAAGTGGCCAACTACGAAAAAGCGATTCAAGTCGCATTTCGCGAGGTGTCCGACGCCTTAGTCGCCCAGGAATTCATCAATACGCAGATTGACGCTCAAAAGTTGAGGGTCGCCGCTTCGCAACGTCGCTACGACCTTTCCCATCAGCGTTTCGAGGCAGGTACCGATAGTTTTATCGCGGTATTGCTCGCTCAGCAGGAGTTGTTTAGCGCGGAGCAATCGCAGGTCCAAGCCCGGTTGGCCCGGCTGGTCAATTTGACGAATCTGTATGCGGCGCTAGGAGGAGGATGGTCGCCGAGCGCATCGATCGATAATTGAATTTGGATACAGACATCGATTAACTCTGCACAATGCGGGGGCAGTATCGGATAAGCGCGATGAGACAGGTCGTTGCCACTTTTCAAAAAAGACTGCTCGATCTAAAGTCGGGGGCGCGCTTTATGAGGCGAACTTAGGGACTGCGGCGAATGCGCGGAACTCAATTGTAGTCTGACTCAATGAAAATCTATCTGCTGTTTCCATTCTTTAGCAGCGTCACGTTTGTAGTGGCGATGCTACTGCTCAAGCGAGCGACAAGCTTCCGTGTTGGGATTTGGCGGACCAGTTTTGTGGTGAATATTATTACAGCGTTACTCTTCCTCGCCTTGCTGCCGCTTGGAGGCCCTCCCATTGATTATTCCTTGATGTGGCAGCCGTTTGTGGTCGCCGTGGTTTTCTTCAGTGGTCAGGTGCTGACCTTTCTCGCATTGGAAAAGGGGGATGTTTCCATTGCGACCCCTACCATGGGGGTGAAGACGATCTGTGTGGCCTGGCTGAGTGTCTTAGTGCTGGGCATTGAAATTCCCTGGGAGCTATGGCTATCGGCGGTCTTGACGTTCGCGGCCATTGGATTGCTGAGTATCCGGTCGGGGCGGAAAAGGAATGGGAAAGGCCTTTTGTCGAACGAGCCTTCTCATGTAGGGCGAACCATCGTAATCGCGTTGCTGGCTGCGATTTCCTATGCCTTGTTTGACGTGCTGGTGCAGAAGTGGGCTCCGGCTTGGGGAGCAGGGAGATTCCTTCCCATCATGCTGGGGATGTGCGGAGTCTTGTCACTCGGCTTTATCCCGCTATTTAAAGAACCCTTTGGGGCAATTCACCCAAAGGCCTGGCCCTGGCTCATTGGCGGAGCGCTCTTCATGGGTATACAGGCCCTTTCGCTGGTTACCTCGGTCGCGCTTTTTGGTGATGCCACTTCGATCAACGTCATCTACAACGCGCGCGGATTATGGAGTGTACTCGCGGTCTGGCTAGTTGGTCATTGGTTTCACAATACCGAGCAGAATCTGGGAGGAGAAGTAATGGGGATACGTTTAGCTGGGGCCGCAATGATGACCATTGCGATTGTAGTGACGTTGCTGAGTTGAAGGCTTTGATCCTTTCTCGTATTAATACTTTGCCCATGGATTTCCTCGTTCGGCAAGAGGGAAGGGAACCCGTGATCCGCCTTGTCGGTGCGATTCGAATACGCTGCAAATCATTTCGACCGCCATCGCTCCTTGACGTCCGTTGCAAAGGGGAGGGCGATCGCTGTCTACTGAGTCGATCAGGTCGAGGACAGGCAGGAGGTGGTTTTGCACTTTCAAAATGGTATCCTGTTTCGTTTCCTCTTGGCCCAAGCCCGCCGTTTATCAAGCGCAGTTTTGGTGGCGAGTTTTGCTGGGCCAAGGCACCCGGGTACATCGCCAAAAT
>JAUHWE010000133.1 GCA_030424825.1 Verrucomicrobiia bacterium | reverse complement strand
TTCCGGAATTGCTGAGCATCGATATTATCATCACGGGAAGCGGCGTAACGCCGGTTGGGATTCTGAAGAAAATCGGCGGTCGATAGTCCTAGGTAGGTTTCGTTCGCATCCTTGTCCATGTAACCGGTCTTAAACTCGAAGTACTGGCGATTTTCGGTTTTGGGTGACCAGCTCAGTTTTAGCATGGAGTCATGATTCTGGAATCCCGTGTCGACCGAAGATCCGTCGAATCCTGCGGTTGAGTCGACGGACTTGAACCCGTCGACATTACGGTAGTAGGTCTCTACCACATACCCGAATTCACCCGCTGATGAGTCAACTCGATCTCCGGTCCAAGCATGCAGGCGCGCGTCGTTATCCGTTCCATATGAAAATCGCAAGTAGCTCGACTGGTGGTGCGGAATGGGAGTAGAAAGATAGTTGATGACCCCTCCGGTCGTGTGAGGACCGTGTTTGATCTGGCTTGACCCTTTTAGAACCTCCAAGCCGATCATGCGGCCTACTGTCGGTGAATAGTAGGCGGAGGGGGCGGAATAGGAGGCTGGAGCGGCGAGAATGCCGTCCTCCATGTAGGTAAGTTTGGACATGCGTCCTGGATCGACGCCTCGGAGGCTGATATTGGGAAACAGTCCGTAGCCATCTTCGGTGCGCAGGTAGACTCCTGGAACTTGCTTCAGAGCCTGGTTGATATCCGCGTATCCGTGGGTTTGAATGAGATCGTGATCGATGACGTATCCAGATCCGGTCGCATTGAAAAGATCGGTTTGTGTTCCAAAGATCGACAATGGCTCCAAATGAGCGACATCATATGACTCATCTTCTTGTCCGACTGAACTGAGGGATGCTATCAAACCAGCAAACAAGGCGACTGAGACTCTGAAATTGAGATTCGTTTTCATTTGATGGGTCCCACCTGAAATTGAATCTCAACAAGCCGTCAAGCTGCTTTTTGAGAAAAAGTCTCATTATCAATAATGAGACTAAATAAGCAATAAGGCGGGGTGGGTCGGATTTCGGTTGAGGTTTCGGAAATTTGGTCTGGTCGGCTCTTTAAACTCCTTTCATAGTGCATCTTCCAATTTTTCATTGGAGACTCAAAGTAGAGTGCCAACCTCAAAATCCATTCCTAAATGAAACTCGAAACACAATGCCTTCATGCCGGTCAGGCGCCGGATCCCACGACTCATTCGTGCGCTGTTCCCGTTTATCGGACCTCCTCGTTCGTTTTCGACAACACGGAGCACGCGGCCAACCTCTTTGCCCTGAAAGAGCTGGGTAACATTTATTCGCGAATCATGAACCCGACCCAGGATGTGCTTGAGCAACGGGTTGCTCAGCTCGAAGGAGGCGCGGCGGCCTTGGCGGTGAGTTCCGGCACTTCGGCGATTTTCTATTCGATTATCAACGTGGCCAAGGCAGGTGATAATATTGTTTCGGCTAACAATCTTTATGGAGGGACGTATACGCAATTTAACGACATCCTTCCGGATTTAGGGATTATGACCAAGTTTGTTGACCCTTCGAATCCAGAAAATTTCGCCGCGGTGATCGATGAGAATACGAAGGCGCTGTTTTGCGAAACCGTGAGCAATCCGGGTATCGAAATTTCCGATCTCGAAGCCATCGCCAAGATTGCCCATGACAATGGAATCCCATTCATCGTCGATTCCACTTTTTCGACACCTTACCTAACGCGGCCGTTTGAGTTTGGCGCGGATGTGGTTGTGCATTCGCTCACCAAGTGGTTTGGCGGTCATGGGACAGGTCTTGGGGGTATTGTGGTGGATTCAGGCAAATTCAACTGGGCGAATGGGAAGTTCCCGCTCTATGATGAGCCGGACTCCTCCTATCACGGACTGCGCTGGGGGCATGATCTTCCTGAGCCATTGGCCGCTTTGGCCTTTATCTTGAGAATGCGTACTGTTCCATTGCGCAACTTGGGAGCCTGTATTTCCCCGGACAACGCCTGGATGTTCTTGCAAGGGATTGAAACCCTCCCGCTGCGGATGGAGCGCCATTGCTCCAATGCCAAAGCCGTTGCGACTCATTTGGATGGCAAGGACGGAGTCGAGTGGGTTAGGTATCCGGGCCTCAATGACGAGAAAAGCGGCGCTTTGGCCGACAAGTATTTAGATGGAAAAGGCGGGGCCATGGTCATTTTTGGAATCAAAGGTGGAGCTGCCGCCGGTTCAAAATTCATCGATTCGCTGGAACTGTTTAGCCACCTCGCTAATGTGGGTGATGCCAAAAGCCTCGCCATCCATCCTGCGACGACAACCCACAGCCAACTGTCCGCGGAAGCCCAGAAAGCCGGCGGCATCACGCCCGAGCTCGTACGATTGTCAGTGGGAATCGAGCACATCGACGACATCATCGCCGATATCGACCAAGCTCTGGCCAAGACGCTGGCCTAGGCTGGGAATCAAGCGGGTTGAGGTAGGAATGCCGCAGTAAATTATCTTTTTCTAAAGGAGGGCTTCGAAAGCCCTCCTTTATTGTTTTTAGAGGGAGATACTTGATGTCTGTATAAAGGGTAGCGAACTTTCCTGATCCGATTGGAAAGCTATGGATTAGTCTTTAGAATCCAGATTGAGATTAAGCTGCCAGATGAGCTGATCTCGCAAATCAGAGGCATCGGTGGGAAGTGAGTCGACATACTCATTGACTCGATCCGGGTTTGTTTTTTGCCACTCGCGGAGGGATCGTACGTAGGCGGGTCGAGCATCGGCAGTCGTCCCTAATATGATTTCTAGAAATTGGATATGCGTATCCATGTTTTCACTAAAACCCAACTTATGAATTACGTTCGCCGCTGCCTGACGTTTGGTTCGTCTTGTTTTGATTGAATCGACCCATTTGATCGACTCGTTTAAATCATGTTGAGCACTATGCCCGGCCGCGACCAATGCCAATTGTTCTTTAAGTTCAGGTCGTTTGAGTTCGCTGTATAGTTGTGAAATATTTTCCGATACGTTATTGAGTATCATCATTTCACCGACGATCGCGGCACTTTCGACTGAAGCGATATCTTCGTTGGTCATCAAGAAGTTCGCTGCTTGAGGTAAATCTGTTCTCGCCCAATGTTCGATTGCCTTTTTGACGATCGTGTCGGCGATGCTGGGGTGTGAATCGACAAGTGCCAGAGTCTGGTCCATATCTTTTTGGATCAATTGGTGGATGACCACATCCAATGACTGTTCTGCGAATAAGATATCTTCCTCTTTCAGGGCTAGCTCTAGCACATCGATGCTATTGATGGGATCATTCATCATTCCTATGATGGTTGCCCGCTTTATCTGCATAATGGTATCCGAACGCAGGAACGAACCCGTTGTCGAACGATCTACCGAGTTCAGCCAATCCCAGGCGCCTTTTGAGTCGCCATTCGCCCAGCCGTATAAAAAGGTTGTGCCGAATTGGGCTTGGTCATGCGGGATCATTTCCTCGAACATTTTCTGGGCTCGAGGCATGTCCTCTTTGGCCAGAGTGTAGATGAGGTTGGAAATCAAATCCTTTACTTTGCCGCGATTTCGATAGGAAAGGGCGCCGTGGAAAAGCTCCCATTGGCCTGAAAGTGGCAGGGCATGGATTCTCTGCCAGGCTGCGCTAAATGCTCCAGATTTAGGGGAAAGTGTGACAAGATGGTCAATGAACTGGATCCAACTGCCGTTGAAGTCCGAATTGAACCAGTCTACGGGTGGCTCTTCTGAATGCAGGTTTGGGTCAGGCGCTACTGGATCCTGTTTCTTTATATGGGATTGAGAGGACTTTGATGGGCCATTCTCAACGACGGGATCGTCTTGGCTTGTGAAGATGGCGACAAGATATCCTAAAATGAAAGTTCCGAGTAGTAGCAGTAGTGACTTCATTACTTTGCTTCTCGTTTCATTCTTTTATCAACGATTCTTCCAGCGCGTTGCGTAGATTTAGGTCATCGTTTGGAAGATTACGAATCACGGCCTGTACTCGATCGGGATCCTTTTTCTGCCAAATTTCCAGGGTCTCACGGTAAAGTTCAAATCGTTCCAGTTCAAATTCGTCAAACGCTGTTTCGATGACTTGGATGTGGTCGTCCAAATTATTAGTGTAGCCCATTTCTTTAATCGCAGCGGCTCCTGCTTGGCGCCGACTCATGCCATCAGGAATGGTACGAATCCAATTTATGGATTCGTTGATGTCCTGACTCGCTTGATGGGTTGCGGCCCGGTACGCCATAAACGATTTCATGCGTTCAGAATCGAGACTCTCGTAAAGACGGTTAAATTCCTGGTAGTCGTTTTTATTGATTAGGTTTTTCGCGACTTCCACCAGACGTTTTCGAGTGATTAATCCAGGATTTTCTTTGAGGTAGTTTGAAGCAGTTGACGTATCCTCTTCAGCCCATTTTTGGATCATCTTATCCGTCACCATCTCGCTTAGTTCTGGAAATCCTTCAAGATTGCTCATGGCTTGATCCATGTTGTGGTCTAGCATGGCAGCAATCACTCGATCGGTGAGGGATTCTTTGACGCGAATGTCCGAAACGGATTGAGCGAGCTCGAGAGAACGAATGTGCTTTTCCGGATCGAACAGCATATTGCCTAGAGCCATTGACCGAAGCGCTGGCAATTGGTTGGGAAGGATGCTTAAGTTTGATTCGCCTGATTCAACTGAGTCTAGCCAGTTCCAAGTCTTCTCGGGATTGTTTTGGCTTAAAGAATTGACGATGAGCCATGCGTATTGCCGTTGATCGGAAGGGGAAATTTCAGAATAGGTTTTTACTCCCTCGTCGAATGAATCGAGGACGATTGCCTGAAATGCCCAGCCTACGATGAGGGACAATCGATTCTTTTCGGGATGATCAAGTGTGGCTTCAAGCAAAGCCTTCTTTTCCCCCGTTGAGTATTCCCGTAGTCGACGAAGCAAGGGGCGCAAACTTTCGTCCTGAGGCTTCAGCGAAGCCACGATAGAGAGTAGTTCGTCCCATTTTCCCGAATAATTTTTATCGTACCATTCGGTTTTCGCCGGCGTAGGTACGGTAGTAACTTCCGACAGTGATGAGTGATCGCTCGAAAACGAA
Organism: Verrucomicrobiia bacterium; assembly: GCA_030424825.1. Classification (GTDB taxonomy): domain Bacteria; phylum Verrucomicrobiota; class Verrucomicrobiia; order Opitutales; family Opitutaceae; genus Pelagisphaera. Next base: position 4,659 of record JAUHWE010000133.1, on the reverse strand, counting down.
AAATGTGCCGCTTTCGAATATTGATTAACGCGATGATCGGCTTCGTTGTTCAACCATCGTTCTAGTGCGAATCCAGCTGCAAAACACACGGCAATTGACAGTATGAGGAACGTCCTATCGCGAATGGGGGTAGATGGATTCACTGTTCACTATTAGAAACCATTGGAAGATTACCGCAACGATAATTGATAGGTTAAGGGGTCCGCAACCGTTACTGCAAAGCGGTTCTTCAATCGGGTCGAATCACGCGGTCACTCTTGAGTAGCGTGTTTTTCGAAACCCTGTATTGAGGGACACCGGCCCGCTTCAGCGAAAATGCTAATTTTTGTGCCCGATTGGTCAATTCTGCCCGGAGCCCAGTTGGTACAATTTATGAAGTTGTGGATGGCTAACGTGAACTCTGGATAGACAGGCGGTTAAAAAACTGCACGATCAAATCTCTCGTTCCACCTTCGATTCCAAACCTATGAAATCCTCCGTGCGTTTACAGCTATCAGCGATGATGTTCCTCCAGTTTTTTGTGTGGGGGGCATGGTTCGTGACCTTAGGAACCTATCTAAGCCAAGGGCTTTCGTTCGACGGCGCTCAGATAGGGGATGCTTACGCGACGATGCCTTGGGGCGCTTTGATCGCGCCGTTTTTTGTAGGGATGATCGCGGACCGTTTTTTCAATGCGGAACGGGTACTCGGAGTTTGCCATTTGATAGGGGCGGCGATTCTCTACTTTAGCGCGTCAGTTACGGACGCGACCACTTTGTTCTGGATGCTCTTCGTCTATGCGATGGCCTACAATCCAACCTTGGCTTTGGTAAATACAATATCGTTTGCCCAGATGGATGATACGGGGAAGCAGTTTCCAGCGATACGCGTGCTGGGGACAATCGGATGGATTGCGGCGGGCTTATTGGTGGGGAGTCTGGGAATCGAGAATACCTCAATCCCCATGAAGATCGCTGCGGGGGCATCGGTAGTGTTAGGTGTATTTTCGTTCCTTCTTCCCCGGACTCCGCCTCAGTCATCCGACAAGAAAGTCACCGTCCGTGATGTCTTGAACCTAGACGCCCTGTCTATGTTGAAGGATCGCTCCTTTGCGGTCTTCGCGATCGGATCACTTTTCATATGCGTCCCGTTAGCCTTCTACTACAATTTCACGAATTTGTTTCTCAACGAATCCGGGTTTGAGAATGCAGCAGGCAAGATGACTCTAGGTCAAATGTCGGAAATCGGGTTTATGTTGCTTATGCCATTCTTTCTGGCCCGGCTGGGGGTGAAGAAGATGCTCCTGTTTGGGATGCTCGCCTGGCTTGTCCGGTACATTCTTTTCGCAATGGGCAACTCGGATAGCCTCGTATTCATGTTCTACGCGGGCATCATCCTGCATGGAATTTGCTACGACTTCTTTTTCGTGACGGGGCATATACACGTGGACAATGTCGCTCCGAAAAACTTACGAGCGAGCGCTCAGGGATTCATTGCATTGATCACCTACGGATTGGGTCTATTGATCGGGACAAAAATTTCTGGATATGTGGTGAAGGCGTACGAAACGGAAATCGTAGCGGGCACATTTGTCCACGATTGGAAGGCGATTTGGCTTGTGCCTGCTGGAATGGCAGCGGTCGTGATAGTCGTATTCGCAATATTCTTTAAAGCGCCTGAGGTAAAGAGCGTGGAAGCAGAATCGAATTAGGTAAAATTTATGAGTGGCACATTAGATACTCGAACAAATCGAAGGCAGTTTATCAAAGCATTGAGCGGCGTCACTGCTTTCTCAATACTCCCTGCAAAAGTGTGGGCGAGTTCACCCAACGGGAAGTTGCAGATTGCCCAGATCGGGGTTGGGGGTCGCGGTAAAGGCAATTTCGATGCCCTGTTTCGTCTACCCAACGTGGAAATCGTTGCCTTGTGTGACGTGGACAGTGATACACTCGCTGAGCGTTCGGCAGACGTGCCGGGCGCGGAAACATTTAGCGACTACCGGAAGCTGTTCGACAAGATGGGAGACCGCATCGATGCGGTGCTCGTGTGCACACCGGACCACATGCATGCGCCCATATCGTCGCATGCGATGGAACGAGGCAAACATGTCTACTGCGAAAAGCCTCTTGCCCATAATGTTCTCGAAAACCGGCAACTCAAGCTGCTTGCAGAAAAGAAGGGCCTGGTGACGCAGATGGGGATCCAAGTCAGCGCCTCCATTGGTCAGCGTATGACAGTCGACTACATCAAAAGCGGACTGGTTGGAAAAATCAGTGAAGTCCATGTCTGGTCTAACAAGTCGTGGGGTTCCAATGAATTGCTACCCGTGGATTCAGACCCTGTCCCTGCCAATTTGGATTGGGGCTTATGGCTGGGCGTGGCGGAAGAACGGCTCTACCGCGATAAGATTTTTCATCCGGGCCAGTGGCGCCGTTTGTTGGATTTCGGTACGGGGACATTAGGTGATATGGGTGTCCACATATTCGATACGCCTTATCGTGCACTAGAGTTGACCTCCCCCAAATGGGTTCGAAGCCATTGTCGGGAACCGAATGAGTTTGCCCACCCGACAAGTGTGAAGACGGAGTACCAGTTTCCGTCGACTCAGTATACCTCAAAGACGCTTAAGTGGACTTGGTATGACGGAGAGAATGGGCCGCCTTCCCACATTGAGGGATTCAATGAAGATGGGGCCATTGAATTACCTAAGCAAGGCTGTGTTATGATTGGGGAAAAGGGGGTATTGATGATGCCGCATATGAGCGGCCCGCAGACCTTTCCCAGAGAATTGATTCGAAGCGTCCCCCGTCCTGAACTCGAGCCGATTGACCATCATGGTCAATGGGTCGACGCCTGTTTGGGCGAAGGGAAGACCGGGTCTCCATTCTCTTATGGAGGACCGCTTTGCGAAGCGCTGCAACTGGGGGTGGTTGCCAGTCGCTATCCAGGGAAAAAGCTAACCTGGAATCCAAGCTCTATGAGTATACCCAATTTGAGAGAGGCTAATCAGTACCTCAGCCGAGAATACCGAAAGTTTTAATCGTAATAAGGTCAAGATGGCAGAGCCAAAGAAAAACCGAGTTTTATGTGTTGGGGCGGGGAATACAGGACGTTCCCATATTTTGGCCTATCATCGATTGGACGGATTTGAGATCGCAGGTATTTGTACCAGAAGTCCGGGGTCGCGAAACAAAGTAATGGAGGAGTTGGGTGCGGAGTACCCTGGGTTTGACAGCTATGTCGATGCGTTGTCAGAAACGAAACCGGACGCGGTTTGTATTACTACTTATCCAGATACCCACTACGAATATACTAAACTGGCCCTGGAAGCGGGTTGTCATGTGTTCTTGGAAAAGCCCATCGCAGAAACGATCGAGGAGGCGGAGGCATTGGTAGCGCTCGCCAAAAAAGTGGATCGCAAGCTGGTTGTGGGCTACGTTCTGCGTCACCATCCGAGCTGGATTCAATTTGTAGAGAAAGTACACACATTAGGTAAGCCGCTTGTGATGCGGATGAATCTTAATCAGCAGTCTTCAGGCCATCAATGGGAGACGCACAAAAACCTGGCGTCTTCTATTTCGCCCGTTGTTGATTGCGGGGTTCACTATGTCGATGTGATGTGCCAGATGACTAAATCGAGACCGGTACGCGTGTCGGGTATTGGAGCCCGTTTGACCGATGAACTGCCCGAGGGAAAGATCAACTACGCCCACCTGCAGGTGACTTTTGAAGATGGATCGGTGGGCTGGTATGAGGCAGGCTGGGGTCCTATGATGAGCGAAAACGCGTTTTTCATCAAAGACGTCATCGGACCGAAAGGATGCATTTCCATTGTGGCGGAAAAGTCCGGAGCCCAAGGGCAGAGTGCCAAGATTGAAGCCCACTCCGGCACGGAACGGTTGCAGGTCCACCACAGCGAGCTCGATGCGGAAGGGCAGCTGGCCCGGCAAGACGAATTTATCTCGATGGAGTCGGAACCGGATCATGACGCGCTCTTTCACCGAGAGCAGGAGTATTTTCTAAAGGCTATTAATGAGAATCTGGATGTATCCGAACTTCTTGAGGCCGCTTGCAGCGCGAGTCGTATCGTTCTCGCGGCAGATGAGAGTTTTCGAACTGGCAAAACGATTGAAATGAAATGAAATACACAACCGCTCTAATAATTCTCTTTTGTTACCTCAACGCCAATGGGGCGGAGGTCAATCCGCCCGAAGGCTTTCGTCCGCTTTTCAACGGACATGACCTTTCCGGTTGGTATGGCGACAACCCGCACCAGTCTCGCAAGGCAGAAGATCGCCAGGTCGCGATTAAGGAGCAGCAGGCTGATTTCAAAAAGCATTGGACCGTGGAAAACGGTGAGTTGGTCAATGACGGGAAGGGCCCGTACGCCACGTCCGTTCGGGACTATGGAGATATTGAACTGATGCTGGAGTATAAAACCGTGGCTCAGGCTGACAGCGGCATCTATCTGCGTGGATCGCCTCAAGTTCAAATATGGGACACGACTGAAGCGGGTGGAAAATGGGACATCGGTGCGGATCGTGGGTCTGGGGGACTGTACAACAATCCGAAAGAAGACGCGGATACAAACGGCAAACACCCTTTAGTTCACGCGGACAAGCCGTTCGGTGAATGGAATAGCCTGAAGATTCGTCATGTAGGCGATCGCATGTGGGTGTG
>JAUHWE010000132.1 GCA_030424825.1 Verrucomicrobiia bacterium | reverse complement strand
AGAGGACATCAAGTCGCTAGCGGCCTGGTGGTGGCGTGGCTTGCGTGGCAAACCCAAACCAATCGAGAGCAGTTCGGACACTCGGGAAGTCGCTTCACAGAGCTAGGATAAACGAGCTACAAAAGTCGACGGTTCAAAGCGAAACTTTGCCCCGAAGGCCCAAACTTGTGCTGTGTGGCGAGGAACAGCGCCATGGGAACGACATCCTCGGACCGTTTTATCCATTCATTTTCCCAGTCCCCATCCGGTTGCAGAAAGGGCTCAAACGTCTCACCTGCAGGGATCTTGGATCGCACCGGTCCTGGAATCATCTCGTTGGCCGTAATTCCGTATTCCGCCAATTCGATTGCCAGCGATTGAGTAAACATCCAAAGGGCGGCTTTCGCCGCACTGTAGGCAGAACTTGATTTGTCAGGTCGCCGCCCCATTCCGGAACCCATGGTCAAAATCTGCCCGTTTTCGCTCTTTTTAAGTAGGCGTATAGAAGCCTTGGCGACATGAAAAGCGGTGTAAAGATTGATCTCAATAGTCTTCATCCAAGCGTTAGCATCCACCGTTTCAATCGATTCTTTGGCGCCGGCCTGCCCTCCCGCATTGAGAAAGAGCAAATCCAATTGGCCAAACTCGCTTTCGACGTATTCCACAAGACGCTGCGCTTCTGATTCACGGGTAAGATCCGCCGCAAATCCGATGGCCGTGCCACTCGCTTTGCGGATAATTTCAACAGTTCCATTAACTTCTGATTCTGTTCGTGAACTGACCACAACCCGGGCCCCCTCCTTCGCATAGGCCGCCGCGATGGCGCGACCCAACCCGCGGCCACCACCAGTAATTAGAGCTACCCGTCCGTCTAAAGACATCTTTATCATATCGGAAAACTAGTACAGAGGACTGCTGCCCACAAGAAGTTAGTGCAGCGAATCGTCCCTCTCCAACACAATGAAGTCGCCAATCCACTATTGACTCACGGTATTCATTACTTTTGTGAAGACACCCTTCTACTACTCTCTACAGTCACTTAATGAGCACCAAGAAACAGCCAAACGTCATCGTTTTTTTCACGGACCAACAACGTTGGGACACTTGCGGCTCGCATGGCAACCCATTGGATCTTACGCCAAACTTTGATCGACTCGCCAACTCAGGTACCCACATCGATGCTTCGATTACCTGCCAACCGGTCTGTGGCCCGGCTCGATCTTGCCTTCAAACGGGCCTTTACGCGACTCAGACCGGTTCTTGGCGCAACGGCATTCCTCTCAATAAAGATCTTACCACAATCGCTCAACTCTACCAGAAAGCTGGATACAATACAGGGTATATCGGCAAATGGCACTTAGGAACTCGCGACGACTACGTTCCCGTCGAAGAACGAGGAGGATACGACTACTGGTTGGCCGCCAACCTGCTGGAGTTTTGCTCCGACGCCTACGACTGCAATCTTTGGAATAACGACAACGAAAAAGTGCATCTGCCCGGATATCGAGTCGATGCGATGACTGATGCGGTTATCCGATACGTCGACAATGCCCATAAAGAAGAGAAGCCCTTTTTTCTTTTCACTTCGTATCTAGAGCCCCACCACCAGAACCACGTCGACGACTACCCGCCTCCGGATGGATACAGGGAACGCTACACTGGGAAGTGGATGCCGCCCGACCTTCAGCAGCTTGGAGGAAGTTCGGGACAGCATCTTGGCGGCTATCTAGGCATGATCAAACGACTCGACGAAGCCTTGGGCCGCATCATGGACGCGCTCAAGAGCCTCAATATCGACGACGAGACGATCATTCTCTATACCGCCGATCACGGCTGCCATTTCAAGACACGGAATTCCGAATACAAACGATCGGGCCATGAGGCTTCTGTACGAGTACCGACGGCATTTTCGGGACCGGGGTTCAACGGAGGTGGAAGACGGAAAGAGGTGATGAGCCTTGTTGACCTAGTCCCCACTCTATTGGATTCCTGTGGAATCAAACCACCTGAAACAATGCCGGGACGGTCACTCATGCCAATTCTTAAAGGTGATACAACGGATTGGGAACAAGAGGCGTTCATCCAGATTAGTGAAAGCCAAGTAGGTCGAGCCCTTCGCACAGGTCGATGGAAATACGGAATTGTATCCGATCAGAATGACGGCGAAACCGAATCCTCTGCCGATCACTACATCGAAAACTACTTGTACGACTTGCATTCGGACCCTTATGAATTGCAAAACCTCATTGGCTTTGGCTCCCATCGCGAGGTCGCCACTCACTTGAAGGAAAAAATCCTAAAAGCGATGGAGAAAGCAGGAGAATCGCGTCCTTCGATCACAGAGCATGATGTGACCATGCCCCAGTCGCAAAGAAGCGTGCTTCCCCACGAGGTCTTGCAATAAAGTATCAGGTTAACGATACAAAACGAAACGGCTCACTATCTACGGGCCAATAGGCAGGGCCAGCGCTTGCGCTGCGTCGCATTGCAAATCGGTTTGTCTACGCGGTACAGCGCGAGCGTTGGCCCTACACTCGAAAGTCCCACCTAACCGGTGAACCAAGGCAGGAATACGAGGGAAACAACGGTCATCAGTTTTATCAGAATATTGATTGAGGGGCCTGCAGTATCCTTAAAAGGATCTCCAACGGTATCTCCCACGACCGAGGCTTTGTGAGCTTCCGAGCCCTTGCCTCCTTCATGACCTTCTTCGATGTATTTTTTGGCATTGTCCCAGACACCGCCGGCATTAGCCATGAAAATGGCTAGCATCACTCCTGAGACCAAGGCCCCTGCCAAAAGCCCGCCCAGCATCTGAGCGCCAAACAATTTTCCGACAATTACGGGTGCTGCGATTGCAATCATCCCCGGCGCAATCATTTGCTTCAGTGACCCCGTAGTAGAAATCTGGACGCAGCGGGCAGGATCCGGCTTACTCGTCCCTTCTAGAATTCCGGGTATTTCGCGAAACTGCCGACGAATTTCCTCCACCATTCGATTTGCCGCCTTGCCGACGGCCCGCATTGTCATGGCGCTAAAAAGAAAGGGAAGCAGTCCACCGAGAAGTAAGCCAATCATTACTTTGGCATTGTTAATGTCTAGCGTCAGCTTTCCCCCACCCGCTATCGCCTTCTCGCAATAGGCATTAAAGAGGGCCAAGGCAGTGAGGGCTGCAGACCCAATCGCAAACCCTTTGCCAACCGCCGCGGTGGTATTGCCTACCGCATCCAACGCATCGGTTCGCTCTCTGACCTCTTCGGGAAGACCGGCCATTTCAGCCATGCCACCTGCGTTGTCTGCCACGGGTCCGTACGCGTCCACTCCGAGCGAGATTCCCAGTGTCGACAGCATGCCTACCGCTGAAATTGCCACTCCGTAGACACCTGCCTGATCAAAGGCAAAGTAGATGGCGAGGCAGATGAGCACGACAGGCAATGCCACGGACTCCATCCCCGTAGCAAGACCGTGGATGATGTTGGTCGCAGATCCAGTTTGCGACTGTGCCGCTATAAACTGAGCGGGTTTGGCCTCTTTCGCCGTGTAGTATTCGGTAACCTTTCCGATAGCGACCCCGGCAACCAGTCCCGAGATGACCGACCAGAAAACACTCATACCGGACACCGCTTTTGTCCCGAGAACCAGTCCCTCGAAATCAAAGACCCAATTAACCAGGGCGTAGGTTCCAATGATGACAAGAACCGATGCGATAAACAAACCGCGAAACAAAGCGGAATGGAGAGAGTGTGTGTCCTTGGCGGATACAAAGAAACTGCCGATTGCGGAAGCAACGATCCCGCAAGCCGCCACCGCTAACGGTAGCAGCACGACGCTGGAAGCATTGGCCTGTCCGATGAACAAGGCGGCACCCAGAGTCATGGCGGCAATGATTGAGCCAACGTAAGACTCGAACAAATCAGCCCCCATACCAGCGACGTCACCGACGTTATCCCCCACATTGTCCGCAATAGTACCTGGGTTTCTCGGATCGTCTTCAGGGATGCCCGCTTCAACCTTTCCCACCAAATCAGAACCCACATCCGCCGCTTTTGTGAAGATGCCTCCACCGACACGAGCGAACAGGGCGATCGAAGATGCTCCGAAACTGAATCCCAAGACTTGCTCTAGAATTTGTTCGTTTATCTCTCCCTCACCTACGTAGATGAGAATCAGTATGGAAATCCCGACCAGACCAAGACCGACGACGCAAAACCCCATGACCAAGCCTGAGTTGAAGGCTACCGACAGTGCACCTTGCACGCTTTTGGTTGCTGCCTGAGTCGTACGTACCGCAGCGCGAGTCGCCGTATGCATTCCGAAAAATCCTGCGAGACCTGAGGCCATGGCTCCACACAGAAACGCGATAGCCGTCTTGATGCCTAAGCCTAATTCGGCAGGTGATGCCGCAATGGCGACAAATACCACGGCTACGAATACCGCCAGCCAAGTGTATTCGGCTTTCAGAAAAGCAAAAGCCCCGTCCTGGATCATCTTAGCAATGTCCTTCATGTCGCCGCTCCCTTCATCCTGCTTCATAATCGAAAGGTATTTCACAAGGGCAAAAACCAATGCGAGCAGAGCGGCAGCTATCGGGACATACATGTGGGTATTATTCATAAGGTAATATTTAGAGAATAAACGAATTTAATATCAGAACACGCGAGCGTCTCGCATATTATCGATATTGTTGAGAGAATCGGGGGGGAAATCGAAATACTCTAGCTTCTGCAACATACGGTTCCTAAAACTGCTGTCGGCCGAAATCAATCTGGGGCTTGGCATAGATCTAGAGGGCGGGGTGACCGATCCATTCTATTGTAATCGTATGTCCTCTTTTCCCTCCGTGTCAAGGTTGCCCCATCTATAATTCCTTGATAGAGCGTCAAAAGATCCCTCTTTAATAATCATAAACAAGTGAATACGGGATAGACAAAACCGTAGCCATTTCGCGACGATTCTAACGACCGGACTGGTTCCAGTAGATGACCACGTTTTTCGACCGCCGTCCCGAGGCAACCACATCGATTTTCCCGTCGGCGTTCAAATCAACCGCCTTCAAATCTTCACACGCCATCGCATTGTCGTCGACCGTATAAGTGCTCCAACTGCTGTCCGGACCCGGTTGGTACAGTCGAATGCCAACTTTTCCGGACTTGTCCGGATTTCGCCATCCCGCCACGATCTGAAAAAGCCCCGTGCCCAGAAAATCTGCAACTGCCAGAGCGTGACCCTGATTCAAGCTATCATCGAGTACCGAGCGATTCCAAGCGTTTCCCTCCCGGCGGTAATGCACCACATTATTACCATGCATAGGCTCGATTGAAGTGAACTGTTGAACCGAGTGTGACGCGTCATATTCGATAACCCGTAATTCACCTGGCCCATACTCTATTCCGGCGATCTTTTCGGATTTCCAATTTCGGCCATTTTGCCCCGCCACCGCAAACCCCTCGCCTCCCCCGAGGAGAAGGGATTCCGGCGTGCTCTCGCTTTCGGAAATTAGGTCGAAATTGTGCGTTTTATGAAATCGGTCCTCTATCAAGACCTGTTTCCACGAGGAGCGATAGGGATCATCTCCCGCCTCATAAGCAAGAATTCGCGAGCCATTCTCACCCGCTCCCCCTTTATTCCCTCGCCCATGTAGCGGTACCACGACGAGCGAGTAACCCGTTTCGCCACGAGCCCAACCCATTCGATGTGTGGTCGGTTCATGCGGCAACTTTACCGGCGCGATCCGCCCCAGCGAACCGACAAACCAAACACCCCCCGACTCTTCTTCGCTCACGGTCTCTCCGGGATTCCAGTTATTGCCGATCGCAACTTCCACCTTCCCGTCTCCATCGATGTCACGAGCCGCAATGCAGACGTTGTCTTTCATGGTCTCCTGATTTTCTTGTGTCGAGAGCGTCCAGAACAGATGGCGTTCCCAAGTCGGGTTTTCGTACCAGAAAAAATCCCGCTTATCAGCCAGCAGAATATCGTCCAGACCATCTCCATTGACATCACCAATTGCCAGACCATAGCCAATTTGAATATCGGAATCGATCGTTTGGGCTCTGAATTCCGGCTCTACGGCTGGGACGACGTTCGAAGCGCAAAGGATAACAACGCAAACGGATAAAAGTGTGATACGGTTTCTCATAGGCTACCTCCTTCAGTTAGGCGCTTCAATATTTCAGATGAGTGATAGCGCATGTCCAGATTCTCGAGACTTTGCCTTTCAATGGCAGGTACATCATAGCGATTTCGAGAGCGGTCCAATTCCTTGTGAAGCCGGGCCACAATTTTCGCGTATTCGGGATTCTGGTACTGGTTCTTCATTTCGTTTGGATCCGTTGTCAAATCGTACAGCTCCCATTCTTCAAGGTCATAAAAATTCATCAGTTTGTACCGCCCATCGTAAACCCCCTCGTGCCGCTGCACCATGTGCCACCCTGGGTACTCGTAATAGTGGTAGTAGTGAGTCTTGCGCCAATTCCTCGGTCGCTTGCCCTTCATGATATTCACAAGGCTGGCTCCCTGCATGTCGCTGGGTATTTTGACTCCAGCAATATCGAGAAAGGTTTCCGCGAAATCCAGATTGGATACCAGGTCTGTGTTGACCCCGCCTGGCTTGATTACTCCCGGCCACTTCGCAATAAGCGGCGTTCGATAGGATTCGTCGTACATGAACCGTTTGTCGAACCAGCCATGCTCGCCCAAATAGAATCCCTGGTCCGATGAATAGATGAAAACGGTATTCTCATCCAAGCCAAGCTGCTTCAACTGCGCTTGAAGCTCACCCACGCTGTCGTCAACAGACTTGATGCACCGGAGGTAATCTTTGAGGTATCTCTGATACTTCCAACGCAGGAGTTCCTTGCCGGACAAATTGGCTTCTATAAAAGCTTGGTTCTTCCCGTCGTAGGCGGCCAGCCAAGCGGTTCGCTGCTCCGGTGTCATGCGATTGAGGGTTCCTTTTGTGAATCGCTGGGTCCGGTCCATCGCATCGACTTTCAGGTCGTTGCCCATATCCATTGTCTTGTCGATGGTCATGTCCTGCTCTCGCGCGGCCGTCCCCCTCCCTTCATAGTCGTCGAAAAGTGTAACCGGCTCCGGCAGGTCTATCCCGTCAAACGCGTCTAGATACTTCAAGTCGGGAGCCCAATTCCGGTGCGGTGACTTATGCTGGACCATGAGAATGAAGGGCTTGCGTTCATCTCTTTGCTCGCGTAGCCAGACTTTCGCTTTCTGGGTGATTATATCGGTTACGTATCCGATTTCCCGATGCGTGCCGCTCTCTGTTTTAAAATCCGGATTGTAGTAGCTCCCTTGGCTAGGCAGCACTTCCCAATGATCGAATCCCGTTGGCTCGCTGCCCAGATGCCACTTGCCGATGATTGCGGTTTGGTAGCCATTGCCACGCAATATCTTCGGGAACGTCTGCTGGGAACCATCGAACTCCGACGTTTCATTGGTCATGAATCCGTTCAAGTGACTGTACTTGCCCGTCAGAATGGTGGCACGACTCGGCCCGCAAATCGAATTCGTAACTAAGCAGCGATCGAATCGCATGCCTTGGGCTGCCAACTTATCCAGGTGAGGCGTGGGAGCAACTTCAGCGAGCATTCCCCCGTATGCACTAATGGCTTGAGTTGCGTGATCGTCAGAAAAAACGAAAACGACATTGGGACGCCCCGATGCAACGATATTGAGGATCGCCAGTACCGAGAAAATAAGGCCAAACAGAAATGGTGCTGTTCTGGATGTATTCCGCATAATTTGAAAACCAAAAAGCTGCCCCAAAGAACCGCTTCGATCAATCCAATAAGGAACAATTTGTGGTTGCGCAAATAGGTCAGAGATCGAAAAGGGCGCCCTCTTCAACGCCCACTCCTGGAAAGGCATTCGCGACCCGTCAAAGCACTCTTCTGTCCCCTGCTGTATCAAACGAGTCTCTTGCTCCACAGACCATTTCCAAGGACTTCAATCCATCGCTGGCGTCACAAACCGGATCGACACCGTCGCAAAACTCCCGCATGTGCTGCACCAGATTTACATCTGATCCGTAGTGCGAGGTTTCGAAATGATCCCCTCCCGCGAAGAAGGTATCCGTTTCCCGTCCATAATTCGTATAGCTTCGAATCATCCCATCGGACCGCGACAAAACAAGCCTGCCCGAATCGCCCACCAGTTCGAGGGTCTCCCCATCGGGAGCCAAGGGACCGAATATCGTGAAGAAAAGATTGCCGACCACTCCTTGGCCCAACTGCATATTTACGCTGCCGAAGTCCTCTACGTCGTTTTCAGGACTGAAAACACAGGCATCGTTCAATGCCCGCTCATCATTCGGATTCCGCGTACTGGCAAAGGAGCTACTAACGGTTTCCTTCGATTCCTCGAGGAGCTCCGTGCGACGGTAAGCGCACTCGCGATCGCATTCCGAACATCGGGCAGGAGCGGTTGGGTCCGGCTTGAAAACGCTCGACCGGCCGCCGAAGGCGCTCATGGACGAACAATCCGAATTAGCCATCCAGCGGAAAACATCAAAGTGGTGGCTGCACTTGTCGTTCAGCGGTCCCCCTGACCACTCCCTTTTCCGGTGCCAGCCTTGCAAGTACCGACTGTAGGGGATAATCGATCGCAAGAGAATCATTTGCAGCGACCCTACCGCTCCCGCGTCCAGCAGCTCCTTCATTTTCAGCCACGAATCCTCATAGCGTCGCGTGAATCCCATCAGGAGACGATTGCCCGTTCGCTTCTCGGCTTCCGCAATGACACGCCCATCTTCAAGAGTCACCGAAATAGGCTTGTCCAAGTAGACCTTCTTTCCCGATTCCAAAGCCGCCACCGCATGCTCCGCGTGGGCGTCTGTATGCGAAGTGACAATGATAAGGTCGATCTTGGGATCGTTGGTAATATCCTGGTAGGATCCGACACGTTGAATAGCTTGATCGATTCCCAGTTCCGCATAGCGCTTTTCCAGTTCGCTGGCGGCGTAATCCGAACTTTCGAAGGACCGATTCGCTACGGCTGTAATTCGAAACCCTGTTTCCTTCGAGCTATCGACCATGTTAAATCCGATGTGGTGCAGTCCACGAGCCCCACATCCGATTATGCCCACGTTTTTATGTTCTATGTGACTCATCCTAGTTCATTGGGCTGTTTACCCATTAACCTTGTCCAAATTGTATTTTTGCCTGTCATGAAAGCTCAAGACGAATAGAACGGTAACCGCTGCGGTAATGATGCCTGTCGTATTGAAAATGCCACTCCAATCGTAAAGTTCGCCTTCCGCTCCACTTGGATGCATCTCTGAAATAAAACCCGCAAGATTAGAACCAAAGAATTTTCCTAGTCCCAAGAACACCAGCATGAACAATCCTTGAGCGGCAGAACGGTATCGCTCCCCCGCTTTAAGATCGACATAGATGGAACCCGTCACGTTGAAAAAATCGTAACAGGCTCCGTGTATCAGGATAGAGAATATAATAAGAAACTCTGCATTGACGCTAATTCCTGCGAACATGAAATACCTCACCGACCAAAACGCTAGTCCGAGAGTCATCATCCACTTCAGACCAATTCTTCCGATCAACAGCGGGACAAACACCATGAAAGCCGCTTCCGACACCTGGCCCAAACTCATCTTGCTCGCCACATTCTCAACACCGATGTCATTGAGGAACATATTGAAAAACGCGAAGTACATTTGAATCGGAATCCCAATGAGCAGGCTCGCTCCTAAAAACACAGAGAAACTAGGCTGCTTAAGCA
>JAUHWE010000131.1 GCA_030424825.1 Verrucomicrobiia bacterium | reverse complement strand
ATGCCGATTCGCCCTTTCAGTCAATTCCCAGTACTTCGTCGGACGGCCCTTACCTCGCGAAACGTCGTTCGAGCAGACGTCCCCAGAACTTTCCAATTCCTGCATGTGCTGGCGAACCGCCATTGAGGAAATTCCCAGTTCGCTTGCCATTACCGAGCTCGGCAGCGCTCCTCGCACTTTCAGCTTACCCAAAATCTCGCGACGCGTTTCCCGGTGGGCACCTTTGTATTTACCGTCCTTCACAAACCTAACAGTACCGAATTTGCGGATTCCAGATCAGTATTCCAGAGGTCTCGAAACCTCGCTGTGACTGGAAAGGACATGTTTTAAAAAGAATTTTCTTACAATAAAAAGTCGAGCCCATAATCCCGCCAAACCAAGGCATCCGCACAACAAGGCTACTACCTGAGGATTTTCCTGATAAACGGAAGCTGAACTTCCCGATAGACAAACGACCCAAATCTGCTAATGTAAATAATCCGTAAACGGATGTTCTTAAGATGGATGACCTACTAATAGTTCGCATGTCCGACCGCTCCAAGGAGAGGTTTTCCCGAAAACGGCGTAAAATGGATGCCCCGATTGGGATGAATTTCGGAATGATCATGGGGATTGGAATTGGAGTGGTCGCCGCATCCAAGTTGGGAGCCAACCCTCTCATGAGTCTTGGGATCGGCGTCGCTTTTGGCGTCGTGTTTGGAGCCCTGGCGGGCCGTTTCTTCAAACCAGTCCGACGCTACGAGCGAACGCCTTCCTCCTATTCCTACGAAGGAATGCCGTTCGAAACCGAAGAAGAAAATTCCGAGCCCGAAAACGGCGACGCTCCCAGCAAGTCCTAGCAGCCAGCAGTCGGTACGATCGCCAGTCTCCGGGGCTACAGGTTCTGAAAAATGAGCCGGTAGAAATCGGGATGCGACAACCACGTTTGAGCGCTGATTATTTTCCCGTCAATGGTCGCTTCATCCTGGCTCCACTTCCCGCCAGCCGCCTCGGCTTCCGGACGGCAATGCTCGTAACAGGTTATATTCGAATTGTTGAGAAGTCCGGCGGTGGCTAGAATCTGTATACCGTGACAGACGCTGTATATCCACTTTCCCTTAGCATGAAATTCCCTTACGATCTCTAGCACTTTGGGATCGTTCCTTAAGTACTCGGGAGCCCTCCCACCAATCAGCATCACAGCGAAGTAGTCATCAACGACCACTTCCGGAAACGTCAGATTCGACTCCGCTCCGTAGCCTGGCTTTTCGATATACGTATCCCATCCGGGAGCGAAATCGTGCAGTACCAGGTTCAGGGGACGCTTGCTTGGCGCCGCTATCTCCGTGATGAAATTAGCTTCTTGAAATCGGTGCAAAGCATATAGGACTTCGTAGCTTTCTCCTCCATCACCGGTAATAATCAGTATTTTTTTGCTCATTTTCGCTGCGTCAATAAGGGTTTGTGAATCGCTTCGGATTGTCTCCTCGTCTGCCAATCCCGCAAGTTTAATATCACCAAGAACCTTTGACTCTGCCTCATCCTAATCGAGGTTCAAAAACCCGGCGAAACGGGGACAGGGGAGAAAACATTTGCCTCCACTCATCCCCCTGTTCTTGCTCTCCCATCCGGACATTAATTTCCACGTTTCGATGCTCGAAAGCCGCCACATTGTCTCCCAGATCCTTAGATTTGTCTTGGTCAGTGGCATTTCATTCGCGATTGATGCGGGTGTCTATCTGCTCCTGACGATTCAGTTTGAGGTCGAGGGTTCGTGGGCCAAGCGAATCAGCTTCGCCTGCGTCTCTGTTTGGGGATTCTTCGCCCACAAACACTTCACCTTTCGCCATCGAGTCTTTCGAGCGAGCGAACCCGTCCGCTTCGCTATCGTGTACCTAACGGGCTGGATATTAAATAGCGTCATCTACGACGCTACGATTCATTTGGACCACACATCGAAACCCGCATTCCTAGCGGCGACCTTCGCCTGGGCCTGCTGGAATTTTATTGGGCAAAAGTGGTTCGTTTTCGCCGAGACAGATCCAGAATAAGACTTCGTCTAGCGTAGATTACCTAACACTAGGGGATTACGTACAGTTTTCGCCCTTTCAGCTGAGCGCCTGCACCGCAGGGTTCATGGATATTTCTCTCTATCGGCGAACCAAATGCCCGTCTGAAGATAAACGGCCCCAACATAGGATACAGTTCGACCGCATCCTGACGATTGATTGGAGAAATAAGAAGCACCCTTAAACTAGAGGTATTCGACGTGAAAGATATCCAATCCCAAATCAAATCATCCTTAATCACCTGTGGAACCCTGGTTCTCGCTGTAATCGCGTTCATGGCGATACCGGCCTTAGGATCTGCCCGCGAGACCATCGCCGCCACGATCGGGCTTTCCGCAGGAACGCTATGGATCCCGGTCATCGCTCTAATTGTATTAGCGATGTTCGGTACCCAGAAATACCTTTCCACTTCGGTCGGCAAACCCCTCGGCGATCTTGCCCGCCACGTTCGCGAAGGGGAATCGAGCAACTACAAGTTTACCCGCAGAGCAAGAAACCAGGAGGAGATATCCTTAAAAGGCTACATCGAATCCCACGATCAAAAGATTTCCGAGGTCAGGGAACAGCGAGACGAACTTGAGAAAGAACTGAAAATCGCTCGGGACGAAAGGGACATTGCCCTATCAATAAACAACCGGCAAACAACTGAAATCGCGGAGCTGGATCGCATCCAGAAAAAGCTGCGTGTCGAATCGCAAACCCTCGCAGCCGCTAAGGAAGTTCTTGAGTCTACTCTCGAAACCGAACGGAAGACCAAGGTGGGACGCGAGGTCAAGATGCGTGCCGAAGAAATCTATTCCCAAGTTGAGAAAGCCGTATCTGAAGCATCCGCACGAGCGATCTGGATACCGAATCTCCTAAATCAGATCGAAACGCCTACGACTCTAATCAACAATCTTTCAAAACGACTGGAAACAAATTGGAACGAACTCTCACTTTCCCGACTGAGTGAGGAAATATCAAAGATTCGCGAACAAAGTGACCTCCAGTGCTCCCTTCTCAAAACGGTTGACCCAGAGGGTCTCCTACCGGTTGAAATCGAACGGAGAAGTCCCGTCGAGACCCCGAAAGAAGAACCTGCTGCTTCGCAACCGGGCGAGATGCTCATCGGAGACGATATCCCCTTCAGTAGCAACCAAGGCTCAAACGACCAGGAGGATGACGTACATTCCAAGGAAATCGTAGAGTTCATCGAGTCGATCGCTGAAGTTGAAAAGCAGGGGGTCGAACAGAAACCCTCTTTCAAGCTGGAGCCCGTTTCTCCCGAGGAAGCCCTTGAAACCAAGTCCGACAAGGACACCGAAAAAGTCGAAGTTCTTTCTAGCGAGGTTGACAACGAGAAAACCGTAGAACTTGCACTGGATGACGGTTCCAGCAGGGAGGAGCCCGTAGAAATCGTTTCTGAAGAACATCCAGATCCGGCAACTTTATCCGCACTCCAAGCCCTCGTCTTCGAGCTCGTCAACGACTACTCTCAAGAGGTCGAGAAAATCAGTGTCGAAGCAGATTTCTGCGACGATCTGGATGTTGAAGTCGATGAAGAGCTATTGGAAAGCGTATTGAGCAATCTTCTCGAAATTGCGATCTACCAATGGAAAGAAGGCAGTGTGAAACTACGTGTTTCACGTAAAGACAATCAAATTACATTCGCGGTCGATTCGAAAGGCAAGCCCCTCTCCTACGGAGAAATGGATGACAGCCAAACCAATCGAATCGCTTCTGCTCTCGACCGAAAAATCGATGTAGACATGCCATCCGAAGGAGAGCTGCGAATGCGCTACCGGTACGTTACCGAAGAAACCTAAGCGGCCTCAATCGGAGCATAGGGGTTAACCTCCCTTTTCTCCTCGTCACTGGGGGCGCGAGGCTTTCGAATCGGCATCTTGTATTCAACTCCGTAACGCTTGAGAAGGGTTCGCGCTTCTCCCGATCCGGAATCAACAAGATTCTTAAGCCACGCGATGATCGTTTCCTGATCTAACGACGAAATCGGATTCTCAAGATTCAACCGGGCAAGGGCAACATGCGAGTCATGATGCCCTTGATTTGCAGCTGCCATAAGCCACTTGACACCTTCTTCTATATTGCTGCTTCCGTTTCCCGAAACAATCCTCTTGCCAAGTTCGTATTGAGCCTGCGCATACCCAATGCTAGCAGAATCTTCAAGCCACCTGATCGCCTTAGCTTCACTTGCCCGAACACCAATCCCATCGGCTAGGCAGATACTGAGTTGATAGGCCGCCTTTCCGGCAAGCGCCCTTTGAACCTCTAAATCAGAATTTCTGTTCTGATCGAAAAGCGATTTATAAAGCGAATACGCTTTTTTAGGGTTAGCTTTCGAAAAGCCGCCGTTTACATGCAATTTAGCCAATCGGAATCGGGCCCCAAAAAGCCCCTTGGAAGCAAGGTCCGATAAGATTCGATAGGACTCCTCCGGATCGTACCCAGACCACTCCGCATCCGCCATAAGGTCGGCGTATACAATCAACGCCGAGTAGTCTTGCGGAAGCAGTTTCTGCAGGTCCGAAAAGTTCTCGAACTCACCCTCCAGCACCAGATTGTTTGTATCAATGGGACCCGTACTATTAATATACTGCGATATCCAAAAGGCGGCCTTTCCTCTGTTTTTGGGAATTCCTTTCCCAAAGAAATAATTCAACGCTGTCTGCTTCATGGAAAACCGGCTTCCTAACTCAGCCGCTTTCTCTCTCCAGTAAGCAAGCTCGACGGCATCGTGGTCAGCCAGCAACCCTTCCTCATAGACACGCGACATTTGACTACAGGCCGCCAAATTTCCCTGTTCGGCAGAACGGGCAATCCATTCGAGCCCTTTTTCCACATCCCGCTTCACTCCTTTACCCTCCAAATAGCAGTTACCTATATTAAAGGCCGCCGTGGGATCCCCTTCATCGGCCGCTTCCAGATAGAGCTCGCTCGCCTTCCACTCGTTACGAAGGACGTGGATTCCATTGTTGTAAAACACCGCCAGACTATTCTTGGCCGCATCCAGTCCCAGTTCCGCACTTCGGGAAAAATAATGGAATGCTTGCTCAAGGTTCGCCTCTACCACGATTCCCTGGGCATAACATATGCCGATGTGATGCAGGGCAAGCGGATGGTCTTGGGCCGCGGCACTCTTCAACCACCAGTAAGCAGTCTCTATATTCTGCTCCACAACTTCGCCTGACATGTGCAGCATTCCCATTGTATACTGGGCACGCGAGTATCCCGAATCGGCGGATTGCTTAAACAATTCGACCAGCTTTTCGCGATTCGTCTCTCTCTCGACCATCCAGCCCATCATTTTCCTTCGAGCCAGACTGTACAAAGCCCTGGCGTCGTTCTGCTCGGCTAGCTCCAGACAGAGCTCTTTGGCTTCATTCGAATTCAAAATGCCTTTTCGCGTTGAGCCATCCAGAAACAACTCGGCCGCCAAGAGACCTTCGTTTGCCGCAAATTCCAGCATCTTGTCAGCCTGAAACCGATCATCCTCATCTGCTTGACCGTCCTTGATCATCACCGCCAAGTTGTACTGGGCCATCACCCACCCCTGCTCTGCCGCATTAGCGATGAGAGAGGCAGCCTTTCCCCGGTCCTCATTCACACCCTGACCTCGGTAATAGAGGACTCCCAATTCGGACTGCGCCTCTGCATATCCTCCATTCGCCGCAAGCTCCAACAACCCGGCAGCAAACTCCGCGTCGAAATCTTCACCTTCTGAATACAGTATCTGCTTCGCGAATTCGGTCTGCATTCCCACTATAGTTTGAGAGATTACCGCCCTCATTTCTTCACCGTATTCCTTCAGGTTCTCCACTTCCGTGATATCCGTCCCCGGCAACGTAGCTGAATCCAATGTTCGTCTCAACGCATCTGATGACTGAAGATCCAGTAACTCAAAGTACTCCTTTGCCTTTTCGATACTTTTGTCCACCGCCTTCCCCTCAGCGTAGGTGATAGCTAAGTACATCGTGGCATCTTGATCTCCTGTGTGTGCCGCTTTCTCGAAAAGCTCGATCGCCTTGGGCATATCGATCTCGACTTCTATTCCGCTGGAATAAATCACCCCCAATAGATAGCTAGCTCTTGATTTCGTTTTTCTCAAGATGCCAAATTCCTCCACTCGCACTTCGTAGGTCGCATCTGGATCAAGCAAGGCTTCAAGCAAATCACGGGCTTTCTTGTAATCTTTCTCGACTCCCAGGCCCTCGATGTACGATTCCGCCAGACTTAGCATCGCTGCAGGGAAAGACTGGTCTGCGGCTTCCGTGTACCACCGGATCGCCTGTTTGCTACTTTCAATCACTCCAATACCATGGCGATAAAGCGTTCCCAATGTGTGCTGGGACCGGGCGTGTCCCATAACGGCGAGTTTCTTCAAAAGCTTGGGCGCCCTTTTCAAGGTCTCTTCATCCTGCGTGTTCAAGAAACTCAGCGCCTCCAAGTAACGCTCCTCCAGCTCGGACTCGATATCGGTTAACGCCTCCTCAGGAGCCCCATGAAGCCAGAATGATCCGATCGCAATCCACAGCCCAGCCAAAAGGCCTCGGGAAGTGAGTGATAGAGCATCGAATTCAAAGCGCATTTTGAGAAGGTGACCCACAGCTACCAGACCAGCGCGAAACCCATTCGGTGCCAAGAAAAGATCTATTATGGGAGCGTTACGCGATGATCCGGCACGATTCCGCCTTCGAAAAAGATTGAGTCCGTGGTATTCCAATCTCGATCGGCGTTTCCGACTCACTGACCCACTATCGGAACGATCTCGGACTCTTTAATCACACCCGGAGGCAGCTCCATAATGCGAATATTGCGAAAATGGATCTCAGCGCCTTCAGATTCGAGGCAGAGGTAGCCTTTTTTGACGGAAGATTCTCGGACGCCATTCACAAATTTGCCATTGATCGACAGCTTCACGACTCCATCTACGCAAACGACAAGGTAGTGATTCCACTCGCCTTTTCCTTTACAGCGATATTCCACCGACGAGCTCCGTTTCCCCCTCGGGTGATCCGGGACAGTCGTTACCGTGCCGGCCCCAAAAAGCTCTCCGCTCACATATTCCCGAACTCGATTGTGGATGATCGGGTAATCATTCTCAAGCATCTGGACCTCAACTCCGTTTGGCAATCGATTGTCTGTGTAAACCTCACCCTCGCTCCAAACAAAAACGCCCGAATTCCCTCCGGCCTCGAGATGCATCCACTCAATTTCCAGAATGAAATTCTCGTACTGCCGCTCTGAACGCATCACCCCAATCGGCGTCCCGCTGCATACCAGCACCCCATCTCGAACCGTCCAGGTATCAGGACCCGTATTCACATTCACCCATCCGTTAAGCGACTTCCCGTCAAACAGAGATTTGAAGACCGGGGGATCATTGGCAAACGACATTCCTCCCGCCAAAAATAAAACGTAACTTAACAATAGATTCTTCACAATATACCCTTTCATCTGTCAATTTTCCAACCTACCGGTTGAGTCCAAGCCTTCTTTTCGAAATCGCTATAATCGTCGTATTTAAAATATGGAGGCCCATCGCAATGTACCACTGCTCGAACGAATAGTTCATCACCCTTCATTCGGTAGGTCGCTCGCGTTCCCTTTTTCGACTTGAAGGTCTTACCGATGCTTTCATCCAGATAATTGGCCGTTACGGGATGCGCTACTCCCTTCTCGTCGACGATAGCCGCGACAGGCTCGTGCGCCAGGGACACGCTGGAAAGCGAACCCTTGAACTCAATCTTGTAATGGACTCCTGGCTCTGCGTCTACCTCCACGGTCAATGTCTTTCGAGATGGATCGAATTCCATCGTCTTTAACAAGACGCCGGTGCTGGAATAGAAGTCTCCCTCTTTCATCGCTCTCGTAATGGCATTCGGTGTCAAGGACTCGGCTCGCACCATCACCCACGCCGTTCCGGGTCCATTCACAGCAGGATTCTCCAAGTGGTAGTCGTGCGTATCGTCCGTAGCCGTTCCGTAGATGGGCGGTTGCCCTTCACTCTTGAGCCGAATGGTATTGGCTATATCCCAGATGCCCTCGACCGAGGGGCGCGTCCCGTCTCCCAGATTGAAGCAGTTAGAGCTCGAATTCATGATCTCGACCCCCTCCAGAAAATCTACGTTCGCCAGTTGCTCACCCGTCACAGAGAATCTGAAATTGGGATGGTTCACCTGCCAGAATACCGGCTTACCCGAAACTTGCGAGTACTCATTCACCAAATGCATGTGCGTATTCAATTCCTGCTCAACATTACGTTCGCTTTCTCTCTCAACCGGTAGAAGTTCGCTCACATTCATCGGATTGGAATGGACCGCCAACCCGCCTCGGGAAGTGGTCATTTCCAGCCCCTCGATCATGATAAACTTATCCGGTTCTTCCAAAAGTCGGCGAACTTGATCGAGGGGAAGCAGCTTCACTTCCTTCGCGCCGTCCACGATCCGCGTCTTGACATGGCCGGAGCCCCACCGCTGTTCCGCTTTTTTAATCGCCACATTCGCCTGATCCGCTCGAAGGGCTTTCCACTTCTCCCCTTGCGATAAAACGTTGTGGTCCGACAACACGAGAAAATCATATCCATGATTCTTATACCAATCCGCCACCATTTCCGGAAAGTCATCCCCGTCGGACCAAAATGTATGGGTATGGGTATTTCCTTTATACCACTGGGATTCCTCTCCTCTACATGAGAATCCACCAAGGAGTAGACTTAATACTGCTATCGCTTTTTGCATTTATAATCTTCGGAGCATCGTAGTTTGTGTTTGCTAGTAATCAGAAAGCCCGACTCAATTCACGGCACGTTGCGTTCCTTCCAATTGATTCAGAGCTCGATTGATAACGCGTACCACGTATTTTCCCTTCGCATACAAATCTTCGCGAGGAACCAAAGCTTCATGCATATGAGCGATCACTGGACGAGCAGCATCGTCAATCTCATCGAGCACGATAGCCGCATGCAATCGTTCCCACTGCTCGCCTTCCTGTAATTCCTTTACCAGCACCGGAAGAGCATCCTCTGGGAGACCAATACGGCACAGAGCCCGTGCGGCTGCCGTCCGTACAACCGAGGAAGCGTCACTCAACGCCAATCGTATCACTCCTTCCGCCTCCTTGGCAGCAGTGCCAATATTCCCTACACCGACTGCTCCCCAATAGCGGATGGCCGCATCCGGATCTTCCAAACTTTCCATCAAGGCAGGCAAAGCCGCCGGCCCCTCAGACGCTTTTACCGCAATATCTGCTAGTCTGTTGTTGAAAGTGGGGTCATTGATTTGTCGCAGTACCCCATAGCGATGACCGATCTCCTTTTCTCGCTCTACGAGGATCGGCTCGGCAATCAAACCGGTGTCCCGCGTACGTTTCACCCAGTCCAAGTGGGCCAGGCGGAGTTTCTTCAAACGCGCCGCATACTTTGGATCATCCGCAATGTTGTTGATCTCATGAGGATCCGCCCAGGTATCGTAAAGTTCTTCCACCGGCTTACGGGGAGAGAAGTAGAACTCCGCTGCGGGTGGCAGTTTACCTTCCTCGTGAAGACGCCGTAAATCTGCCATCGTTTTGCCTTTCTCAGGCGTATTCATATATTGGTAGTAGGTCTTTAACGGCTCGTAGTTCCGAATATATTTGAAACGCTTGTCCCGAGCCATCCGGATAATGTCGTATCGCTCGTCCATTCGATCCCTTGCCCCAAAGAC
>JAUHWE010000130.1 GCA_030424825.1 Verrucomicrobiia bacterium | reverse complement strand
TGCCGCATTACTCTCAAAGGTCGAGTTGTCAGCAGCAATTGCACTTAGAATGTCAATACACTCCGCAAGCGATTTCGGATTGTTCGTATCGGCATAAAACCCCGCAGCCGCTACCAGACCGGAGAGCGCATCTTTCCTATCTTCCGTACTTCGCCACAAGGTAATCAAGTCTCGAAACGCTTCTCCTGCCGCCGCCGAATCTCCGTCTAGCACCGACGCCACGCCACGGGCCCAATAAATGTAGAATTCTACGACGATACCCCCATGAAGACGAATCAGCCGCAGGGCCTCTGCAGACAGAGAACTCGCCTGCTTCCGCTTGCCTTGCAACGCACTCATACACGCTTTCACCGTAGTGGCTACCGCCAGAAGTTCCCCATCGACCTGTTTCAGCTCAATTGCTTCTCGAACCGCGCCAGAACTTTGCTTCCATTGGCCTAGCCGGAAGAACGCGAAAGAGAGGCAGCTCCAGCAAGACTGTTCGAGACCATCCCATCCGCCTGCTCGGCATCGGTCTAGACTTTCCAGTTCCTCATTCAGATACTCCCGGTATTCGCCCGTGTATTCGTGGATGTTAGCCTTCCGTCGATACGCGATTGCCAGTTGTTCCGGAAGCTCGTTGTCGATTGCAATGGTAATTGCTTTTTCTATACGTTCAAACGCCTCCAAGGCATTCCCCTGCATCGCGTAGGAGAGGGCGTTCAAAGCGAGGATTTCAGTCTCCAATCCACGGTCTCCAGAACTCTTGACTGCCTCCAAGGCATGGCTGGTCGCTTCGGTCGCTTCTCGAACCCGAATATTGTCCAACAAGAATCCCCCATAGGAATACCAATCTTTCGCCTCCTGATGAGGATCCTTTATCAAGGAGGACAAACGCGCCGCCTCCAGGAGGCGCTGACGCTTCTCCACACGGTCTTTCCCCTGTGATGCCAATTCGGCCAAACGGCGATTAGCTTCCAGGCGGGAAGCCAAATCGTCGCCCCTTATGGACATTTCCAACAGCTCCTCCCATGCCATGCGGCACCTTACAAAATCATTAACATTCCCTGCGCACCGCCCCATCTCGAAGAGCAGACGCTTCCGCAATTCCGGTTCCTCCTCTGCCGGCCAAAGCTCAAAAGCCTGGTGCAATCGATCGAGCGCGGTGTAATAGTCATTATCCAAGATGGCCTTCTCTGCCGCCCTAGTGAAAAACGAACGCGCTTGGGCAAATTCTTGAGCACTAACGTAATGCCTCGCAATTTCGCTTGGATCCGCTCTTCGATTCTCTAGCGCTCGCGCAATTTTCGCCGAGATCCGGCGTTTTTGCGACCAAGGCAGCAGCCGGATTTCTGACTCAAGCATATCCAAGTCCGCAAATCGAGCAGTGGTATCATCACACTGAAGGAGAAAACCTCCGTCAAACAAGGGGTCCAAAGCCCCAAAATCAATTCCAATTTCCATGAGCACTGGCAACGAGAATCGTTCACCCAGAAGCGCTGCATATCTAATGGCATCTCGAGAATCGAGAGAGAGGCTGTTCACGTCTAACTCCATTTGAAACCAACCGACTAAAACGCGATCCGTTGCTTCTAGGCAAACCAAGAACGAAACTTGCAAACGGCGCCATTGACAGAAGCCTCACCGATTCTACTTTGATCCGGCTCGCACTATCATCGTCAAATATTGAAAGATCCACTATGTCGCTCTTCGATTCCGTAACCCAGGCTCCGGCCGATCCCATTCTAAGTATCACCGAGGCCTTCAAAGCCGATTCCAATCCCGACAAAATCAACCTGAGCGTCGGCGTATTCGTCAACGATTCCGGAGTCACCCCCATCCTCGAGACGGTCCACGAATCGGAAAAGCGCCTCGCCGCGTCGAACACGACAAAGAGCTATCTCCCCATCACGGGAAGCCCTAAGTACGCTTCACTCACTCAGAGACTTTGCTTCGGGGAGGAACTCGCTGATTCTTTTTCCGGGCGCATTGTCACCGCTCAAACCCCTGGAGGAACCGGGGCGCTACGCGTCGCTGCAGATTTCATCAAAGGGAATTTGAATACGAATTCTGCCTGGCTGAGCAATCCGACTTGGGCCAACCACAAGGGAATATTCGCAACAGCCGGCCTGGAAACCAAAGTCTACTCCTATTTCGACGCTAAATCCCTCCGGCTCGACTATCCCGCCTTTCTCGAATCGATAAAGGCAATCCCGTCGGGTGACGTTGTAATTCTTCATGCTTGCTGTCACAATCCAACCGGAGCCGATCTTTCGCCCAAGCAGTGGGACGAGGTAGCGGGAATCGCATCCGAGAAGGGCTGGATTCCCCTACTCGACTTCGCATACCAAGGATTCGGTTCGGACATTGAAGAGGACGCATACGCTCCCCGGGCGTTCGCTAAAGCGGGTCTACCTCTATTTGTCTGCCAGTCTTTCTCAAAAAATCTGGGCCTTTATCAAGACCGGGTGGGGGCTCTGCACATCGTCGTCGGAAGCGAAGACGAATCGAAGCGGGTCGCCAGCCAAGTTAAAATCGCCATTCGCACCAACTATTCGAATCCACCCGCGCACGGAGGCGCCATCGTCGAGACTATTCTCGCCGACTCCGACTTGCGGACCCGCTGGGTCAAAGAGGTAGATGACATGAGAACGCGGATACACGAAGTCCGTCATCAATTTGTGACGGCACTCGCCGACGCAGGCGTATCGCAGGATTTCAGCTTCTTAATAGACCAAAAGGGGATGTTCTCTTTCACCGGATTAACCAAGGAACAAGCCATTACACTGCGAAACGAGCACAGCATTTACATTGTGGACAGTGGCCGGATCAATGTCGCAGGAATTACGAGCCACAACCTGTCTCGGCTCGTAAGCGTTTTGAAAGATATCCTAGGTTAGGTCCACACCCGCCGAAAAATGATACTATCCGACAAAGCAATCCTCCAATCCATCGCGAAAGGTGAGATTGTCATTGAGCCGTACGCTCGAGAATCACTAGGAACGAATAGCTACGATGTGCACTTGAGCAAGCATCTGGCGACCTATCTTTCGGAAATTCTCGACGCTAAGAAGCACAATAAAGTCGAGCATTTCGAGATCGGGGAGGACGGTTTCGTCCTTCGGCCGGGAACCACTTACTTGGGTTCCACGCTTGAGTACACGGAGTCCCACAAGCACGTCCCTTTTCTTGAAGGCAAATCCAGTGTGGGCCGTCTCGGTATCGATATCCATGCCACCGCAGGAAAGGGGGATGTTGGCTTCTGCAACCATTGGACCCTAGAGATTTCTGTTTCCCAGCCGGTGCGTGTGTACGCCGGCATGCCCATCGGCCAACTCATTTATTTCGACGTGCAAGGAGACGTGGAAACCATGTACAACAAAAAAGGGTCCGCCAAATACAACACTCGCTCCCCCCTTCCCCTCGAATCGATGATGTGGAAGAACCATTTTTAATCGAAGCACTTCAACATTCGAATTGAGAACAAGGGCAGCCTATTGATCCTCCCTAAGAGGCTCTCGTAGTGAAAGCTTGGTACACATCAGGTACCATGCCGCGATGACCAGGGAAATCGCGTGGCTTTCGTTAAAGAGTCGCAAAATTGAGTCAATCAATCCTGACACTTGTGATGCGTAACCAATTACGCGCAGGGACGGATAGTCCTTAAAGAAATCATAGTACAAATCAAGCAACAGGTAGTTTGAAAAGGCTAACACGGTTAATGTCACCGCAACTACGAACGCAAACGTCCGATTCCTGATCCACACGATCGGTGATAGAAGAACCGCATACGCGATGACTGATAACAGGAAACCGCTCAGCCGGACCCCACTGTTGGAAAACAAATAGCTCCAACAACACTCCAAGACCGACAGCATCAGTAGCAACGTGAAATATAATCTTATTTCCCGTTTCCATACACGCGTTGCGATCCAGAGTCCCAGCGCAAATACAGCTAGAATCAAACCATACACGTTTGTGCCTGCTGCACCCGCCAAGATCAGTCCCACAACCAGAATCAGGAAACGAATCGGTCTTCTAACCGCAGGGGATACCACTCGCCCAATTCGATTCCAACTGTAGACCAAAGTGGCAAATGCGAAACCCATTCCCAAGAGATAGTACACTGCAGGAATCACCCAAACCCGTTTCAGATTGTCCGTTCTGGAAACTTCAAACCACTGCACACCGTCCCATACGAACCCAAATCGAACTAGATACGCCCCTGTATCCTGCAGCTGAAACTCTTTGACCGCCAGGAATCTTCCCTTCCCCCACGACCAAGAGGATTCCACCGAACCTCTCGAATGGTCATAGCGTGAATTCTCCGGAAAGGTGAAAGTCTCAATCGAGCTGTGGTGCAAATATTCTCCTTGGTGCGCTTTACGCGCCAAGAAAACTGCGGGTAGATAGGTGTAGGATCCACGTGGTACAATTCGAGGGATTGGTGACCATCGAATATTGAATCTCTCCAGGGCATTCACTTTTTCGATCCTTAGACTCGGGAGCTCAATATCTGGATACTCTATATCGTACCAGAACTCGCCTTCTTGAATGTAATTGAACTGTAATACAATGTCCTCGATATTGAATCCAATTCCTAAATCTGATGGTCGGTAGTTCTGATTTAGTTTCGCTACCCGAATTCCACCTTCCTCCACCTCAAATGGAATTCTAGGAAGATCCCGAACGAGTAGATTACCAGAATCATCGTAAACCTGAATCGCCAATTGAGCGCCTGACAACAATGCCTGACTCGTACGGTAGGTCCCTTCAAATCTAATCTCGTTAATTGTCTGGTCCTTTTCAACACTGCCTTTTACCCAAACCGTTTCTCCGGTGTATTCGAACGATGATACCGACCGTCGGCTGCTATCATACCCCTCAATACTAAGACTTGCAAACGGCGTATCGGGAGAACGGTGCGGGCTCTTGGTCTCCGAACAGGAACAGAACAGGAGAGCCACGATTATCCAAGGGGTCCAGTGCCTCATCGTTAATTTTCTCCCTCCATGTCTTTGGGCCTCAGCACTGACAGTTTTGTCAGCTTTTTCAAATCGATGGTCAAAGGTTCCACCACAAGGCTTTCACCCTCGAATCGCCACATATTACCGTCAGAGGAAATGGTGCGCCCAATGGATGACAATGAATTACCAACAAAAGTCTTAGGAGGTCGAATACCCAGATCGTGTAATACAATCACAGGTAAATCCTGAAGACCGCCAATTCCTTCTTCGACTCTAGGTTCCGTCTCTAATCCATGAATGACCAATGGAACCGTGTCTCCTAATTGAGGGAGCACAACTCCAAGGCTTTCTGCTAAGGATACCGTAATGCCACTATCATGATCGCCATAAATCGCCAGAATCGTATCTTCGAGCTCACCCGATTCTTTCAGACTATCATAAAACCTTCCGATTTGCTCGTCTACATATTGCAAAGAAACAATGTAATCTTCTTCGATCGTATCCTTGCGATTGCCAAATCGATCTCCTACGTGATTATAGGGATGATGATGCGTAAGTAGTATTATGTGAGCGAATACTGGCTCAACCGATCCTCTAATCTCTTCTAACGCGAAACTGAGAACTTCTTCATCCGAAACCCCCCAGCCCACTACTTCAGATGAGGGGATATCCGGCTTAAAATAGTCCCTGTCGTAGCCCAGAGATTGATGAGCCTTCGCGCGATTCCAAAAGAACCCCTCATAGCCATGAGCGGAAAACGAATAATAGCCGGCCTCGTTTAACACCTTTGGAAGTGAAGGGGTGCGATCCAGATTATAACTTACAAATACAGGATTTCCCCGAACCGGCAGCAATGAGGTAAGCGTCAGCAACTCTGCGTCGACCGTGCGGCCCGCGTGCGTCACATCTAAAGTGTTAGAAAACGCCAACCCGTTCAAGGCAATCTCTCTTAAACGCGGCATTAGCGGCTTCCCCTCGCGGTCTGCCCAAAGGCAAAATCCATCGACCGATTCCATTTGAAGAAATATCACATTTTTCCGTTTCCCCTGCTTCAAGTGGAAATCTCCTCTTTCGTCGCTCAGCTTAGACAGAAAATCCGTGTAGGGTTTTGTACCAACAGTATTGATGCGCGTCCGTTCTGTAACAGACATAATTAAACTGCCGACATTGTAAATCGTATAGCCAAACAAGCCCAATTGGTTCACTATATGCCGGTTCTCCGCTCTTCCAAATACAAGATGCCATTCTCGTGTTGAAAGAATAACTACAAAAACCCCGAGGCAAATCAAACGAACTATCATCCATGATCGCTTGGCTTTGCTCTTGTTCGAATTTCTCATAACTTCGTTCACTTCGAATTTGTAAAGGAAACCATTAGGGGCACCTCCACTCTCACGTAAAGTTCAAACACAACTAAATAGTCGGCTTCTCTTCATCTCGTCTCTTGGATCGATTTTCATTGGGCACAGGATCATAGCCAGAGCCGCCCCAGGGATGGCATCTCAGTATGCGGCGTATTGAATAGTTAAACGCTTTTCCCAACGACATTTCTCGAAAGCATTGGATTGCATAGTGGGAACAGGTTGGCTGGTAACGGCATCCCGAGTTGGGTCCGAACAATACGTATTTTACGGGCGATATAAACAACTGATAGACACGTATTAGCTTTATCGTTACCCAAGCAACTGGATTTCCATCTTGATTATTCACGTTTGCTTCGCAGTTTCCCGGCCCTCGTAATCTGGATTGATGGCTGCACACGCCTCGACCAGAACATCAGAGACCACGTTTACCCCGGCATTTCTCAACACAACTAACCCGGCACCACGGTGCGACGGCGTGGGATCCAGCGTACCAATCACGACGTTTCTGATTCCAGACGCAACAATCGCATCGGTGCAGGCTCCCGTCCGCCCTCGCGTCGAGCAGGGCTCCAAGGTTACATACAAAGTTGCCCTCGCATCCGGCTTCCTTCCCAGATTAGCCAGAACCTCACGCTCTGCGTGGGGCCCTCCGTCCCTTTTGAACCTACCCCGAGACACCACAACTCCCTCCTCCACAATAACCGCCCCCACTCTCGGATTAGGCGCGGTGTCTCCAGCATCGGATAATAGCGCTTCGCCAATCGCTTCGCGCATGAATCGTTCGTGTTGGTCAGACTTTTCCATTCAGTATCCCTTAGTACCTTCTCGCTATTCAACTGCAAGAACGAGACGCATTTTAGAATATTTCCCCATTGCCTTCACCAGCCGGTCTCTCTCGGCCTGCCGTTTTTTGTAGCCATCGCCCGAGCACTTGTTACCAGATCTACTCCATGAAACCCAGTTCTGATACGATCGATTTGCTCCTGCGTCGTCGCTCCCAGCTCGCGAGCAAACTTGTCGAACCCGGTCCCACGGACGAGGAACTTGAGATAATCCTTACCTGCGCGACCCGCGTCCCGGATCACAAAGGCATTTGCCCCTGGCGGATCCAAGTTGTGGATCGGGCCAATCAGGACATTCTTCACGCCAAGCTACCCGAACTTCATGAGGGTGACCCTGCCAGTCTTGAAAAAACCAATTCGAAGGAAGCCAAGACCGCCCCTCTCCTCCTCATTGTATCGTCATACACTGCGTCCAAAAAGGCTCCGCGCTGCGAACAGATCCTCTCCGGCGCGGCTGTCTGCCAGAATATTCTGATTGCCTCGAGCGCCCTAGGTTACCGCAGCCAATGGCTCACCGAATGGTTCGCTTACAACGATAAAGTAAAAGAGTACCTTGGGATCGCCACGATCGAGGATATCATCGGTTTCATCTACATCGGAACCGAAACGGAGCCGCCAAAAGAGCGACCGCGACCCAATGTGTCCGATATTGTGACACGACTCCAGCTGTAGCCTGTTTGCCGACTAATGGTTCTTCAAGCAAAGCTCCGCGTAGGCTTTTATCTTTTTTCTGACATTGGTAAGCCCATTTCGTCGGTTGGGTGACAGGTGTTGCGTGACTCCCAGAAAATCGGGCTCCAGTGAAAGAATGTCCTCGGGCGTTTCACCGCTGTAAAGCTCGCATAGCAACGCGGCTGTTCCCTTCGTGATCGCCGCATCCGAATCCGTGTAGAAATAGCATTTGCCTTCCTTGAATTCCGGGAAAATCCACAGCTGCGATAGACAACCTTCAATCAGAAACGTATCGATCTTGTATTCGTCGGCCAGAGGCGGATGCCCCTTCGCCCGATCAATGATGTAGGCAAAGCGCTCGAAATGGTCTTCGAACGGCATTAACTCTTCCACAATCTGGTCCCGCTTTTCTTCTATCCTCATGACAACGAAGACCACTCGAACACTGCGGGCACTTAGAAGTCAATTCAGTCCTCCTCTTTCAGAAATCTTGCCATCTTTGATTGAGACGTCCTTCGTTTCGGATAAATGACCAAAGGCGAACCGAAATCTGACCGAATCCCGAGAGGATTCAAGCCAGACCCCTACTCGTACCACGAGGAAATCGAGCTGGAGATTGAGACCCTCACCAATATGGGCCAAGGGCTCGGGCGCCACAACGGCTGGGTTGTCATGGTCCGGTACGCGTTGCCAGGCGAGCGAATCCAGGCTCGGGTCTACCGAAATGAAAAGAATTTTTCCGAAGCCGATCTAGTGGCCGTGCTAGACCCTTCACCAGATCGTGTCGAAGCGCCTTGCCCGGTTTTCGGGCAATGCGGCGGATGCCAGTATCAGCATTTTGCCTACGACGCCCAATTGGAATGGAAAACCCGCCAAGTGAAAGAGCTTCTTTGGCACATGGCGCGAATTGAAACCGCCGTCCTCCCTGCCATTCCTTCACCCAAACAATACGGGTACCGATCTAAGCTTACCCCCCACTTCCCAAAGCCCAAAAAGGACCGGCCAATACAGATCGGATTTCTCCGGCAAGGATCCCGCTCAAGCTATGTTGAAATCGAAAGCTGCCCCCTCGTTTCCGAAGAAATGAACGAGAAGCTTACCGAGGCACGCGCCGAAATCCGGCAAAACCACGAGCACACTCCCTACAAAAAAGGAGCCACTTTGCTCATCCGAGAGCATCTCGATGGTGTCACCACTAACCCCAAGGCCATCATTCGTGAAAAAGTGGGCGGACTCCTTTTCTCCTTTCCTGCGGGCGAGTTTTTCCAAAACAATCCCAGCATCCTGGAGTCCTTTACCCAATATGTGGGCCAGAAAGCATCGGAGGGCGGGGTTCGAAACCTTGTGGACGCTTATTGTGGCAGTGGGCTATTTTGCCTGACGGCTGCGGCCTACTTCAAAGACGCCGTGGGGATTGAAGTTTCCGATTTCTCTGTTCAATACGCGATTGAGAACGCAAGGGCTAACAATCTCACGAATACCCGCTTTGTTCTAGGCGACGCCGCTTCCATTTTCAGCCAAGTTAATTTCAAAGGGGACGACACCGCAGTGATCATCGATCCTCCGCGCAAAGGAGCGAGTGAAGACTTCCTCAATCAGCTCATCGTTTTTGGACCGCAAAGAATTGTTTATGTCTCCTGCAATCCCGCGACGCAAATGCGCGATCTTAGAATTCTGATCGAAGGGAAATACGAGATTGAGGAAGTGCAACCCTTCGACCTGTTTCCCCAGACAAAACACCTGGAATGCGTGGTCACACTGACCAAGACCGCAACAGCGCCAGCGACTTCACTATCCTAGCGTTTCCCGCTATTCCGAAGAGGCCTCCACGGCTTTCTCTTCCGCCGATTCATTGCCTTCTCCTCCTTCTTCTAAAGAGTCCGACCCATCGTCGTCAGAATCGATCACGTCGTTCGCCGCTTCCTCT
>JAUHWE010000129.1 GCA_030424825.1 Verrucomicrobiia bacterium | reverse complement strand
CGAATTTGTGGTAGGAATGCTGGTGGCCGAATTGCCCATTAAAATGGTTGTGGAGACCGGAGAGAATAACAGACCGGCTCGCGGAGCAACTGGCGGTAGTCGCATAGGCTCGCCTGAAAAGTGTGCCGTCCTTGGCGAGCGAGTCCACGGCCGGGGAACTGGCGACCGGATCGCCGTAGCAACCAAGTGTGGGGCTCTGGTCATCGGTAACAATGAAGATGATGTTTCTTTCTGCTGCGTAGGATACAGACGCGGTCAGGGCGATTAAGAATGTAAGGATGCGCATGATTGTGAGGTGAATATGGAAAAACAGTAACTATCAGTCCAGAATCAATCGTTGAAATTCCTGGTGCGAGTCAAATCGAGTTTAGGCTAAGTAAACAACGCCTTTCCTTTACTCCGGATCGCGCTATTCGTGGGGCTTTTCCTGGATTTTTGTCGGTATTAGCTTTGGCGAAAATAGCTCTCGATCCGGCACCCGCTATTGCCAAACGCTTTGGTGAATTGGCGGAGGTTCAGAGGAATTTGAGGTGGGGAAAAGTTGCTGCTCCGTCGCTCAAGTGCTGTTTCCCCAGTGGCGAAGGGGAAGCGAACGATATCCCTGCGCATGCAGCTTGCAATCGGTGCGTTTGGCCTTAATTCGATTTGATAATGAGCTATCAGCCGAGCGAGGAATTATTGGAGAAATACGCGGATGTAATGATCAACTTTGCGTTGAACGGCGGAGAGGGCGTCAAGAAGGGCGAAGTGGTTCAACTACGCGTCTCGGAAGTGGCTAAACCTCTTCTGATTGCATTGAGGAGGGCGGTTCTGAGAGCAGGGGCGCATCCGATCATTTTCTACACGCCAGACGACTTTACCCGTGAGCATTACGAATTGGCTAGCGATGAGCAGCTTAGCTTTTTCACGAAGAAGTTCCTCAAGGGCCTAGTTGACGAGATTGACCACACGGTTGCGGTGCTTTCGGAAACCGACAAGAAGGAACTCGATGGAATAGACAGTGGCAAGATTATGGCGGCCCAGAAAGCATTGAAGCCCTATATGGATTGGCGTCGCGAAAAAGAGGGTGCTGGTAGGTACACCTGGACCCTTTGCATGTATGGTACGCAGGCTATGGCGGACGAAGTAGGAATGAGCCTCGAGGCGTACTGGGCCGAGATCGTCAAAGCTTGCTATCTCGATGAGCCTAAACCCGCCGAAAAATGGAAGACGCTCTACACGGAATTATACAAGATCAAAGATCGGCTAGACGCGCTGCCAATTGAGAGACTCCATATCGAAGCTGCGGATACGGATCTTTGGATCGCAATCGGCGAAAATCGGAAATGGCTGGGTGGCTCCGGTCGAAACATTCCAAGCTTCGAGTTGTTTATCTCACCGGATTGGCGAGGAACTGAAGGAAAAATCCAGTTTACCGAGCCACTTTACCGCTACGGTAATTTAATCAAGGATGCGTATTTGGAATTTAAAGACGGACGCGTGGTTAAGGCTACGGCTTCTACGGGTGAGGACATTCTTAAGGAAATGATCGCGGTCGAAAACGCGGACAAAGTGGGGGAGTTCTCCCTTACGGATCGCCGTTTTTCCAGAATTACGAAGTTCATGGGGGAAACGTTGTTTGACGAAAACGTGGGGGGAGAAAACGGGAATACGCATATTGCGGTCGGAGCTGCCTATCGTGATTCGTATACCGGAGACCAATCTGCAATATCTGAAGAAAAGTGGGAAGCCATGGGCTACAATAATTCCGTTGTTCATACAGACATCGTCGCGACTTCAAACCGTGTCGTAACGGCCTATCTGAAGGATGGCACGAGACAGGTGATCTACCGAGACGGACAGTACCAAGTTTAAGGGAATTGTTTCATTAGTACTGCGATAGGTCTAAGGAAGTGCGTAGCTCACTCGCTTTAGCGTGAGCATATGCCTTAATTCTTAGGACTACTTTGTTAAATGGACGAATGGTAGGGCAACGACCTCCGGGCGTGCCGCGTTTTTAGGGTCTTCTTACGCGGCACGCCCGGAGGTCGTTGCCCTACCTAATAGCAATAGTTCGAAATCAAACAAAGTAGAGTTGGGATGCTCACGCTAAAGCGAGTGAGCTACTTTTTATTTCCGCTTGACCTGTTCCTCGAAAGTTATCTTCTTCGCTCAATCTGAGGGGCATCTTTCCGATAGTCCTTTGACAAACCATTCCGTTAATGAACTCATTCGACAACAATCACAAACTATCCGTAGCGGCCCTCGTGGTGGTCGTGGCAGTTGTGCTCGTGGTCGTACCGATCGCGTCGTTGCGGAATTAGCGAATACGTTTAAATACGAATTTCGAAAAACCCGCCGGCGCAATCCGGCGGGTTTTTCGTGTTTACGATCCCATCGGCTCAAGTCGGCGTTCATCAATCAACTAAATGAAATATGGAATATACAGGCGCTGAAATCATTATCAAACTACTGGAGCGACAAGGCATCCAGCAACTGGCGGGCATACCCGGTGGAGCCAATCTGCCGATGTATGACGCTTTGTCGCAATCGGGGAACATTCGTCATGTATTAGCACGGCATGAGCAAGGAGCGGGTTTTATCGCTCAGGGCCAAGCTCGAGCTACGGGCATGCCCGCTGTGTTTTTCGCTACTTCAGGTCCCGGAGCAACCAATGCGATTTCCGCGGTTGCAGATGCCAAACTGGATTCGATACCTATTATCTGTATCACGGGCCAGGTTCCCCAAGCAATGATTGGGACCGATGCTTTCCAGGAGATTGACACGTATGGACTGAGTGTTCCGATTACCAAGCACAGCTTTTTTGCCCGGTCCGCTAGCGAGCTTTTGGATATCATTCCTGCAGCGTTTGCGATTGCCCAGTCGGGTCGACCGGGACCTGTTTGGATCGATGTTCCTAAGGATGTGCAGCTCGAACGGATTTCAATAGGAGAGTGGCCTGAACCGGGTACGCCCGATTTGCCTCCGGAGGCGGAAGCCAAGAGTATCCAATTGGCAGCTACGATGATAAATGAGGCTAAGCGACCGATCGTATATGTAGGTGGTGGAGCGATTCATTCGAATGCCTCGGAGCGCGTTCGAATGTTGGTTGAAGCGCTGAATGCTCCTACGGTTATGACCTTAATGGGGTTGGGGGCACTGCCGGTTCGGCATCCGTTATCGTTGGGTATGCTTGGCATGCATGCGGCACGCTACACGAATCAAGCGCTGGAGGAATGTGATACTCTGATTGCGCTTGGGGCTCGGTTCGATGATCGGGCGACGGGGAAGGTTGCCCAGTTTTGCCCCCATGCGAAGATCGTTCATATCGATATAGACGCCAGTGAGCTCGACAAGATCAAGAATGCCCACATCGGAATTGTTGCGGATCTAAATGAAGCTTTGGATGCGATTCTACCAAAAATTGAGAGTCGCCCGGAAGATGCCTGGAATGAGCGAATCACCCTGTTGAAGTCTTCACAGCCCATGCAAATGGGCGATTTGCAGAACCCACTCTCACCCTATGGAATAATCGATTACGTTGCCCGGATGCTCGAGGGTGAAACTTATATAACGACCGACGTGGGTCAGCATCAGATGCGGGTAGCCCAAGCGTTTCCCTTTGAGAGACCGCGCCAGTGGCTTACCTCCGGTGGTCTGGGCACAATGGGGTTTGGCCTGCCGGCTGCGATTGGAGCTGCTTTGGAAAAACCCAATGCCACGGTGGTTTGCTTTTCTGGGGATGGCAGCCTGTTGATGAATATCCAGGAACTCATTACGGCAGTTGAGGAAAACGTGAACGTAAAAATCGTCCTATGTAACAACAACTCTTTGGGTCTGGTTCATCAACAGCAAGACTTGTTTTACGGGAAGCGAATATTCGCTAGCAACTACAGCCGGGCAGTTGACTTTCGTGCTATCGCGGAGGGCTTCCAAATGGCTGCCTACGATTTAGGCGATTGCCAAGACCCCATACTAGAATTGGCAAAAGCGCTGGCCCAACCCGGTCCAGCATTGATCAATGCGCCGATTGACGTTCACCAGAAGGTTTTTCCGATGGTGCCGCCAGGAGGGGCCAACAAGGAAATGATCTATGAGTAAGGAGCCTCTAACAAAGTGAGTCATTCCATTGATTGTCGCTGAACCTGAGAGAGATTGAAAAGGATAGACACCCAACAAATCCAGAACGCGGCTAACCGATAAAACAGACACCGCCTATAAGGCCAAAAACTTTAGAACCTTCTAAAGTTTTTGGGCCTTATAGAAGAGGTGCCTGCTTTGTTTTGAGTGTTTTCGGGGGGATGGAGGGAGGAGGTTGGTTCGAGGTTGGGGGAGTGGTGATGGCGTTATGCATTTTGAAATTGGATGGCAGTCTCAATGAATCGTAGGTGGGCTTGGATTCTTCGATCGAGGTCCATCTCGCTAGGCGTTTCGAAGGTGAAGGCGTCAGTCGAGAGTTTCAGATGAAGCCAGATCGATTCGGGCCACCCTCCGAGCTCCTCTTCCGCGATTCGCTCGATGTCATCGGTTCGTTTGAGCAGTCCGTTGACCATTTCAGTTCCGTCGATCTCTGCCGCGATGTCCCGCGGGATAATCTCCTCACAGGCTGCCAGCAGACGGTCGCCGAGGGATTTGTTTCGGCTCAGTTCGTAAAGGTATATACCTCCAGAATCGTAGTCCTCGTGGAGGTTCAGGGCTAGGTCGAACTGCCTTCCTCGAAGAAAGTCCTGCCACGTTTTGATTAAAGGATGGTCGGCATTTTGGAAGTTGCGGTTTAGATCGATTCCCTGGGAGTCGAGGCGTTCATTGTTGATGAGGCCATGGGGGTTGAGGCAGGGCAGTATGACGAGGGGGCGGTCGTCGAGCGTGGGTGATGAACCATTTGTCTCTGCCCAGTTTAACAGTGCCCAGACCGGAGCGCATTCATCCCCATGTACACCAGCGGAGAGGTAGAAGCCACCGGAAACCGACTTTTGGGCGGCATCATTTTGGATGGCCAACACAGGATAATCCGATTCCCGATAGAGCGTGGTGATATGCCAGCCCATCTTTTGGGCTAGAGTGTTCCAACGTTTCTCAAGTTCGGAGTAGTTGTGGCTGTTGGCGGTCATTCTGAAGTGGTTTTGGCCAATGGAGGTAAAAAGGCCAGAAAGCTGATTCGGCTCTTTGCAAAACGAGCCCAACCTGAATCAGATTGGGCTCGTAGGTAAATAGAATTGCGATTCCGTTTATTCGATAACGGTCGCTTTGACGATCTTCTGCACTTCGATGGGCTTGTCTCCTCCATCTGTCGCGACGCCTTCAATTGCCTGGACGATGTCGTATCCTTCTACCACTTCGCCAAAAATGGTGTGGCGCATATTGAGCCAAGGTGTTTTCGCGGTTGTGATAAAAAACTGGCTGCCGTTGGTGCCCGGACCAGCGTTGGCCATGGCGAGAATGCCAGTCTTGTCGAACCGAAGCTCCGTGGTGCATTCATCTTCGAAAGGCTTCCCCCAGATCGATTCTCCGCCGCGTCCCGTTCCCGTGGGATCACCGCACTGAACCATGAATTCCGGGATGACCCGATGGAAGACGATTCCATCGTAGTAACCGTTTTCAACGTGTGTGGTGAAGTTCTCACACGCTTTCGGAGCGAAGTCCGGATAGAGTTTGAACTCGATAGTTCCCTGATTCGTTTCGAATTTTACGCGGGTTTTGCTCATAGAGGGGTCGTTCTGAATTTAAGGTATCTGGGTGGCAAGGAGAAAACGGATCCCAAGACTCGGGTGCAGGGCTCAGTTCGGTCGATTGGGGGATATCGTTTGAGCTACCGGAATCCCGCCGCATTTGAGAGTTGTCAAGGGGCGCAAAGCTTCCTTCACTGCGCCCCTTATGGGCAAAGACTGGCTAGAAGGCGTTAAGGAAGCGTACGATGTCGTGGTGATCGGCAGCGGACTCGGCGGCTTGACGAGTGCCAATGTTCTCGCGAAGTGCGGGCACTCGGTTCTTTTGCTCGAGCACCACTATCAGTACGGGGGGCTCGCGACATGGTTCAAGCGGCCCGGAAGGCATATTTTCGATATTTCGCTGCACGGGTTCCCGTACGGAATGGTGAAGTCGTGCCGGAAGTACTGGACCAAGGAGATTGCGGATTCGATCCATCAGCTAAAGGATGTGCGATTCGTTAATCCCCAGTTTGATGTTTGGACTACGTTTGACCGGGAAGATTTCACGAATATTCTGGTGGAGAAATTCGAACTCTCCCGTGACCAGGTGGAGGCGTTCTATGTTCATTTGCGGCAGATGAATTTCTACGATGATGACCAGAGGACTACTGGTGAAATGTTCGAGGAGTTCTTTCCAGGGCGTGATGACGTGCACCGCCTTTTACTGGAGCCGATCGCCTATGCCAACGGCTCGACTTTGGATGATCCTGCGATTACGTTCGGGATTGTTTTCTCCAATTTCATGAGCAAGGGGGTTTTCACCTTCCAAGGGGGGACTGATG
Organism: Verrucomicrobiia bacterium; assembly: GCA_030424825.1. Taxonomy (GTDB): domain Bacteria; phylum Verrucomicrobiota; class Verrucomicrobiia; order Opitutales; family Opitutaceae; genus Pelagisphaera. The sequence goes on along the minus strand of JAUHWE010000129.1, from coordinate 3,298 downwards.
TCCTGATCGGGAAAATGGTGGAAGAGATGAAACGTAATGGGGTCGAGCTTCGAAAGAATGTTTTAGTTGAAGCGGTGTTGACGGATGAGGACTCGAATGGGACTTCGATTACGGGGGCGGTCGTTAGCGGAAGGGAGCGAAACGGCGAGTTCGGGAATCGCCAGACAATTCGGTGCAAGGCGGTTGTGTCGAATGCCAATATTGTCAGCACGGTTAAGCGACTTGTCGGCGAAGACCGATTTTCGAAAGCGTACATTGAGGAATTGAATGCCGTCCGCATCAACTCGAGTTCCTGCCAGGTTTACATGGGGATTAAAGCGGGTGAGACGATCCCCAATATTGGGGATCTTGTCTTCACATCCGATGCGGAACACTTTTCAAGCGACGAGCTGGTCGACTTTAAAACGACGAGCCGAACGTTTTCGGTATACTATCCGGAAACACGTCCTGGATCGGGGCGTTATACGGTTGTAGCGTCGTTGAATGGCAAATACGGAGATTGGAATCAATTGTCTGAAGATGAATACGAGGCTCACAAAAAGCGGTTGATCGAAGAATCGATCGTTGCCCTGGAGAAATATATTCCGGATGTGCGTTCAAAGATCGACTATCTGGATGCCGCGACTCCGAGAACAATCCATTACTATACGCGTCATCCGGGTGGTACTTCGTTTGGAACGAAGTTCGAAGGATTGAAGTGTTCCATGGAATTGCCCGACCAAATTCAGGGACTGTATCACGCGGGCTCTGTGGGGATAATCATGTCCGGCTGGTTGGGCACGATGAATTATGGCGTTATTGTAGCCAATAAAGTGGACAAGCAACTAACTTCCGCGAAGAACGAGGGCCAAACCGAAGAGGCACACGTCGCCTAGTATTGGCGCGGCGGAAAATATGGAACGAAACATGGCAACCGACGAGATCCTACAAGCAATACCGCACCGTCCTCCCTTTCTCTTTGTCGATGAAGTCGTCGAGCAAACTGAGGAGTCGTTGACGGCGAAACGGCATGTCAACGCGAGTGAGCCCTTTTTCGAAGGGCATTATCCGGGAAACCCGATTATGCCGGGGGTTCTGATTTCCGAAGCGGTTTTCCAGACGGGGGCGATTTTTCTGACCCGAATGCTCGCCGAAGAGTTAGAGGCGGATCCGGACATGGTGCCGGTGCTGACAAAAATCGTGGATGCCCGTTTTCGGAGTATCGTGCGCCCAGGCGACGACTTGTACATCACAGTCAAGCTCAAGGAGAAAGCGAGACGATTCATTTTCATGACTGGCAGTGTGAAGAACGCGAAGGGTAAGCGCGTTATGAATGTAACCTTCAGCGTTGCCCTAGCGAAAGCCGAGCAGGAGGCATGATTTCATGAGCTTTCTCGGACTGGAGAATAAAACGGTGCTGGTCATGGGAGTGGCCAACCGTAAGAGCGTAGCCTGGTTCGCCGCAAAGACATTGGAAGAGGCGGGTGCTAAGGTAGTATTTTCTGTCCGGTCTGAAGCCAGAAAAGAGACATCGGCGAAGCTATTGCGTGGCAAGCCGGTATACGTCTGTGATGTTGAGGAGCCCGATGAAATAAGAAAGCTTGCGGAAGACGTGGCTCGAGATCACGGAAAGCTCGACGGGATCGTGCACTCAATTGCCTTCGCTAATTACAGTGATGGATTTAAGCCGTTTCACGAGACGAAAAGGGAAGACTATCTTCAAGCCACCGCAATCTCGAGCTTTTCATTGGTCGAGATCGCAAACGCGTTTAAACCGGTGCTCAATGAGTCCGCATCGGTCGTCGCCATCAGCATTTCCTCCCTGACCATAACGGCCGAGAATTATGGATACATGTCGCCAATCAAAGCGTCTCTCGATTCCTCGATTCGATACTTGGCCAAGTCATTTAGCAAGGATACGCGGGTCCGTTTCAATACCGTCAATCCGGGTACGTTGAAAACGAGCGCTTCAGCGGGAATACCGGGATACCTCGAGAGTTATCTTTACAGCGAAAAGCTAACCTTCCGCAAGGAAGCGTTACGTACCCAGGAGGTGGCTAACGCGGTGGCTTTTCTCATTAGCGATCGTTCGAGCGGAATGAATGGCACCAGTCTGGTTCTGGATGCGGGTATGGGCATCAACTATTTTGATGAAGAAGTAGTGCGGTTGACGATGAGGCCGGAGGATAAGGAAAGAAGTAAGAATGAGGAATTGTGAACTAAGATCGAGGAACAGAGAGCGAGAAGTATCTCACAGTGTAGGAAGCAATCGAAAATTGCGCAAACAGGTGCTTTTCGAAGATTCTTCAATCTTTGTTCTGATATCCTCATTTAGATAGTGCATATAAAATCAACAGTTATCGATTCTCTTGCCTATGTAGCTCCGCCGGAAGTCTGGACGAGTGCGGATATTGAGGAAAAATTGAAGCCGCTTTACGATCGACTACACCTGCCAGAGGGGCGTCTGGAATTGATGACTGGGATTCGAGAACGCCGCTTCTGGAATCACGCAATTAGGCCTTCCGATGCCAGTGCCGAGGCGGGAAAGAGGGCACTCGAGAAAAGCCGGATCTCACCAGGCCAGATTGAAGTTTGTATCCATAGTTCGGTGAGCCGGGATATGCTCGAACCGGCAACGGCTTCTTTTGCCCATCGTCTGATGGGGCTTAGTCCGAATGTACAGGTGATGGATGTGTCCAATGCCTGTCTTGGGTTTCTGAATTCCTTGACGCTCTTGTCTGCCATGATCGACTCGGGTCAAGTCAAAAGCGGAATTGTGGTTTCCGGGGAGAACGGAAAGCCGCTTCTTGAGAGGACCATCCAGTTATTGCTGGAACGGGACTTGACCAGAAAAACGATAAAACCGTACTTTGCTAACCTGACGATTGGAGCGGGAGCGGTCGCAGCAGTGGTGTGTCATGAATCACTTTCACCCAATGGACATCGACTTCTTGGTGGCGCTTGTTTGGCGGATACATCTAGCAATGACCTCTGCCAGGGGGATTCCAATGCGGAAGGATTAGGCTATGAAATGCAGACGGATTCGGAAGAGATGCTTCATGCTGGGGTGAACTTAGCAGAGAGGACTTGGGATTCGTTCAAAGCCGAATTGGGTTGGGAGAATGATACGGCTGATCGCGTTATTTGCCATCAAGTTGGAAGTGCGCATCAAAAGCTGCTTTTCGAAACATTGGGTCTGGAGAATGAAAAAGATTATTCGTCCTATCAGACCTTTGGGAACACGGGGTCGGCGGCGTTGCCGATCACGTTGGCGAAAGCGGTCGAAGATGGATTTATTAACAAGGGGGATCGTGTCGCG
>JAUHWE010000128.1 GCA_030424825.1 Verrucomicrobiia bacterium | reverse complement strand
CGCCGCTCGAGCGCTCAAAGATATTCACGCCCAATTTAGAGCGGCCGGATTCAGCAACCCCCTCGTAGCGGATATCCACTTCCTGCCTTCTGCGGCGATGGAGGCAGTCGAGCATGTCGAGAAAGTACGGGTCAACCCAGGCAACTACGCGGACAACAAGAAATTCGCGATAAGAGAATATTCGGATAGTCAATACAACGAAGAACTCGATCGGCTTCACTCGGATTTCTCACCCCTCGTCCTTCGAGCAAAGGAGCTAGGCAGGTCCTTGCGCATCGGAACCAATCATGGTTCGCTTTCCGACCGAATCATGAATCGCTACGGCGATACCCCTCTTGGGATGGTCGAATCCGCCCTTGAATTTCTCCGCATTGGTGAGTCACACGGATTCTACGATATGATCCTCTCGATGAAATCGAGTAATCCCAAAGTAATGATCGAAGCGTATCGTCTGCTCGTCGACCGAATGAACGCCGAAAAAATGGAATACCCTCTGCATCTGGGAGTCACCGAAGCCGGTGATGGTGAGGACGGTCGAATCAAAAGCGCGATTGGTATTGGCAGTCTACTTACCGATGGATTGGGAGACACCATTCGAGTTTCACTGACGGAAGATCCCGTCATTGAAATTCCCGTGGCCGAGGCAATCGCCCGGAAAGCAATGTACAACTGGAACGAGAGTGAAAACGAATACAGGGAGCCTGACTCGATCGACCCGTACCATTTTCAAAGACGCCACACAAACGCATTCCCTGCGGGTAAAAGCCTGAGCATCGGACCGGAGGAGCCACCCTCCGTATTCACCTTTTCCCCTTTTTCTATTTCGGAACTTGAGGACCTAAAGTCCGAATTGGCTAAAGACATACCTCTGCTAAAGGATACCCCAGCCGAAGGACTTTGTTTTAAAATCAACCAAATCGAGGAACTTGAATACCTACAATGCTTCTCGGAATTCACAAAGGACAAAGTCTCTCTCATCGTCATAGAGATTCCCCAGGAAATCGACCTGGAATCGCTTTCTCGAGCGCTGCCGCATTCCGACATTCCTTTGGCGCTTGTCCGTGACTTCGACGACAACGCATTTAATGAATACAAACGCTTTATGCGGATCTGTTTCGATTTTGGCGCCATTCCGATCGCCGGTCTCAGCCCGGAAACTGTCGACGGGATTTTCTCTGAACCCGCCAGCAATTTGATTATCACGTTGAGATCAAATTTAATTGCAGATCGCCCTAGCCATCAGGTCGGCTTGTACCGCCAGCTAGCCGAACGCCTCAAGCACTGGCGCAACGCCTCCCCTATTTGGATCCGCAACCAGCACCTGCCACAACCCGCTCCATCCTCCTTCCTCAGTCGACTCCTGGACGCGAGCATCCTTACTGGCAGCCTCCTCTGTGACGGAATCGGAGATATCGTGAGCGTAGAAACCGAAACGGAAATCGTTCGTTCAACGAAACTCGCCTACAACATTCTCCAGGGGGCTGGTGCTCGTATTTCTAAAACGGAATTCGTTGCCTGCCCTAGCTGTGGAAGAACCCTTTTCGACCTGCAATCAACCACACAGCGCATCCGGGATAAAACAGGACACCTCAAGGGCGTAAAAATTGCCATAATGGGTTGTATCGTCAATGGTCCCGGTGAAATGGCGGACGCGGACTTCGGCTATGTGGGCGGAGCGCCCGCAAAAATCAATCTCTATGTAGGCAAAGAATGCGTCCAGTACAACATACCTCAATCAGAGGCGGACGACCGGCTCATCGAATTGATTAAGAAGCACAACAAGTGGGTGGACCCCGAACCGGTCACCAGCTAACGCAGCAAATTTCCACCCGAGTTTTAATGGGTTAATTCAATCCCATTCGAACTCAGGGTAGAATCGATTCACAATGATTGTTTCAAAGTTCGAGGAACCAGTTCACAAGATCGGATACATTGAGTAAACACCCAACCTCACTCGGCTCTTAGATGAAACATTCTCCGCAGGTTTTTATCGGCATAGACGGTGGTGGATCGCATACGCGGGCACTGGCAGTGGATACGCGCGGTCGTTCTCTAAGTTCAATTACTGTATCCGGCTGCAATCCGCACAATCTTGGTTTCCAAGTCGCAGGGGACCGCATCAATGAAGCGGTTTCCCAATTACTGGATTCCCTCGACTCGAAAGCCGCGAAAGCAAACTCAATATTTTGCGGTATCGCAGGTATCCGCAACGCTGAAGAGCGATCCTCGCTGGCTAAATCTCTCTCGCGATTTCAATGGGCCAACGACAGCATCCTGCAAATCAACCACGACCTTTCGATCGCCTTTGAAGCCGCGCTCGGCGACCAACCTGGAATATGCCTCATAGCCGGCACCGGAGCTTCCTGTATCGCGAAAAATGCCCGGGGAGAATTCCATACGGCGAGTAATCGGCTTCCCAATGGCAATGAACCAGGAAGTGGATACGGAGTGGGTATGGATGCCGTCAATGCGGGTATCGCTAGAATTGATTCAGAATCGAGAGACGCTATTTCGAACCTTGCCAATTCCGTAATCCAACTCTCCCACGAAGGTAACCTACTGGCACGTAAAATCGTAGATGCCAACGCCAGTGCAATTATTCAACTGGTCAATAAAGTCCACACCCAAGCAAAGCTCAGCGAGAATTTCCCGATCGTACTAACGGGTGGGATGGGTGCCGCAGATACCCTCTACCGCACGCTAATGTTGGAGAAACTATCCGCTCTTTTCCCTAACGCCGAGATTCGCCACCCCCGCATGACTCCGGTTGAAGCGGCTGCCCAGTTCGCCCTGCGGAATTCCATGAATTCGCTCTGACGATCCGAGCTCGAGCCCTATAGACATTTTTCCTAGGACAAGTCGCAAAGGCAGGGCTCGACGGTCCGGGGAAACGCATACTCAAAGTATGCACAGGCATCCTGCCTGTTTATTACTAATGAAAACAGGCAGGATGCCTGTGCTACTATTTTACTAAGAACCGTCTAAAGGTAGGGCGAGCGTCTCGCTCCGCCGCACGGAATTGATCCCCATACGCGGCAGGGCCGGACCCGCCCTCACCCTACCCTGATAGGCCAAAATGGTCTGCACGACAGCTCACATCGTAGGGCCAGCGCTCGCGCTGTGCCGCGTTGGTCGATCAAACCAACTTTCTTGCACTGCGGCATAGCGCCAGCGCTAGCCCTACGGGACTCAGGCTAAAGCACTGAGTTTCTTGATTTCCCCAAAGGCATTTTTACTCCTTCTGAACCTTCCCATAGGTAGGGCCCGGAGCGCCCTAATCTCTGTTGCCACCGAGCATGCTTAGCAAGTAGATCAAATAGCTCAGCGAGCTCACAAACGCAGCAACGTACGTTAGAGCAGCCGCATTTAACGTCTTGTTCACGCCTACCATCTCGTCATTTCCCAAAATGCCGAGGGAGACTAGTTCCTTCTTGGCTCTGGCGCTGGCATCGTACTCGACTGGTAGCGTGATCAGCTGGAATAAGGTTAGCACCACATAACAAAGTATACCAATTTTCAGAAGAGTCAGGCTGAACGCACCCATTATCCCGAAAAAGGCCCCAATAAACACGATCGGAAGCACGCTAGAGGCAATGTTCGTAATAGGCACCAGCGCCATCCGGGCCTTCAATGCCCCATAGCCTACCTTGTGCTGTACGGCGTGTCCGGCTTCGTGTGCCGCTACGCCCAGTGCGGCCAGGCTCGACCCATGGTAGTTCTCCTCACTGAGCGCTAGCTTCTTGCCAATAGGATCGTAGTGGTCCGTCAGATGTCCTCGCACTTTAATGATCTTCACATCCGAGATTCCGGCACTCCTCATCACAGCTGCTGCCGCTTCAGCCCCAGTAATTCGACCACGCGACGGCACCTTCACATACTTGTTGTAAGTTGAAGACACCTTCGATTGCGCCCACATCGCCAAAATGAATGTGGGAACGATGAAAATGAGATAGCCCATGAGCGATCCACCTCCCATGTAAATTGCCAGTATTTCTGTGATCATTATATTTCCGACCTCCATATCCCCAGAGAAAGCAAAGAGTGTTCCAAGTTCCAGCAAAGAGCACCGGACGATACGATTTTTACTAACTCATTGAAAACGTGAGAGTTAGCATCGGGCATTCGCTCATAACCCAACCGTATGACAGGCGACACAGGGACAAACCGTCCCATAATGCGTCACGAACCGCACGAGCCAACCAATCCCGGAGTCAAAATGGATAGCCCAATGAAAAATGGAGTGTTCCCACAGGATCAAATTCTCTTCGATTCAAGTTTCGACCATACTCGAGCCTTAGCGGACCCATGAACGTCCTGAAGCGAGCACCTAGACCCACAGAGGAAAGGGAATCGTCAAAAGGATACTCGTCTATCGTTGAAGCCGTTCCCACCGCATCGAGAAAAAGCACAATTGAGAACGAACGGGAAAACGCTTGCTCCAGTTCGAGATTAACCAGAACGAACGACTGGGCCCCCTTGAATTTCTCTCCCTCCCGCGGAGCCGCCTCAGATCGCTGGTATCCACGCACTGAATTCTCACCCCCAGGGTAATAAAGAACGCTCGCAGGTATTTGCCCCTGCGATTCGGAAAACGATCCAATTACGCCGTGCGTAAACCCGGCATGCCAATAAAGACCACGCGAAATTTCGTCGTGGTACGAAAAGCTCATTTCCGCCCGCTGAAAGTCGACCTCTCCCCCAAACGATTTCGAAGCCCATTCCCATTGACTCGTAGCACGGTATCCGTTTCGTGGATTAATAGCACTGTCGCGTCGGTCTTTCCCCAATCGCAAACCAAAGCTTCCCACGGTAGACCCTCCCTGATTGGCGAGCGAATCGATCAATTCATTGTCTATCACATCCAATGTCCTAATGGAATAGACTGTGTTTGCGTCGATTCCTAGCTTATCAAACTTACGCGCCAAGCCCACGTCCAATCCGAAGTCCTCTCGCTCGAAGGCAACTTCCTCTCGCTTAAGTCCAAATACTTTTGCCGAAAGCGAAACGGGACTATCGAACAAGGTCGGCACCAAATACCTAAACTCACCCAATTGGCTTTTCAACGAGACTATTGTTTTGAGTCGGGCTCGATGCCCCATCCCCAGAATATTGAGCTTTTCGACCAAGACCCCTCCTCTCAACTGTTCGTAGCTTCCCCATCCCAAAATGGTATCCAAATTCCAAGTGGTTCGCTCATCCAAATTAAAGTGGACTGTTTTTTGGTTGTCCCCATCCGGCTCTAATTCGTAGTCCACTCTATCAAAGATCCCCAATCGGGACAAGTTCAGTCTCGACCGTTCCAGCAACGATGGATTCAAAGGGTCGCCTGGCCCTATTTTCAGCCGCGATCGAATGAGTGACGGTTTTGTTTCCCTAGAGCCACTATACGATATAGAGGAAACGAATATTTGGGGACCCGGGGTCGCATCCACACGAATATTAACGCGCTTCTCCCCATTCGCTCCGTCGCTGATTGACGATGAAGACTTGAGGGTCGCGTCTGGATAGCCCAATTCGTAATAGTGATTGCGCAACTCTCTCGTCACATCTTGCGTAATGAATCTTGAATAAGGTTGCTCTTGGTACTTTTGCAGGTCGATTGCGGGTTTGGGTCCGTCGCCCACCACGTTCACCTCGACGGAGTCAACGAGATGCTTCTTCCCCTCAGAAATTGAAACGCGTACCGAGCAAGCCCCCGTTTCAAAATCACTTTCAACCAGATCCGTTTTTACACGGGCCCTGAAATAGCCAATGGTATTCAGGTGCGATTGCAGGTTTCCTCTACTCCGCTGCATCAGGCTTTTGCTGAAAAGTTTGGACTTTCTATCTTGAAAAAGCAGAGGCTCATTGTAGAAAAACGCTTCGACCTCTTCAGTTGTCAAAACCTGGCTACCTTCAATCGCCAAGGAATCATAATAGAAACGAGGTCCCAACACTAACTTGAAGCGCACATGCTTCGCAGCCGTATCACGAGGGAGGAAAACGTCGAACTTACTGTCCCATTCCACAGTTGTTTTCTCGCCGTTTTCAAGCGAGATTTCTCCGACCGCTTTTGCCGCCAGATACCCTTCACCTTCTAAATAGGAAATCAATATTAACGCCGCGTCTTCTATATCCGAACTATCGAAAGTCTCTTTGTCTTCATTGAAAATCAGATCTAGCTGGTTCTTCAGTTTCCTGTTCTGAAAAAAGCCACCGTTCTCGACTGACCAATTCGCCGTATTCGACTTTTCCTTGCAAAAAGCGAGATGGCCGGTTTCTAAAAAAAGAAACCCCGCCATCGCTAAAAACACGACCGCTTTACGATTCGCCAATCTCAGGAAAGAAAGAAGCTTCCGAATCAACAATACCGGAAATAATGTACAGCCGGCCCTCATCATTCGGTTACCTTCTGCTTCTCCATGTCCGATTCCTTTTTGGCTTTCCTTCTGATCGCTCGCCAGCGAATCCCCGCATTCCAAGCATCATACTCATCGTACTCGCCCAACAGCTGGAACTGGTCATCCAAGACAAACTCCATCTCCAGCGTCTCCTTACCTTGTTCTGACAAGTTTTGCCCGGTAACCAGACTAAGGCGACTTCCCAAGCCTTCGCCGCCTCCTGACGACAATAGGCCTTGGCTCAAGTACGTGCCTATTATGGAGGCTCGCTGGCTAGCCGTGTAATTGAAACTCTCGTCGGGCACGTCTCCCGCCATCACCATCAAGAGAATTTGCTCCGAAGACAACGGAGGACTGGATGTGAAACGAATTCTGGGATCGAAAGCAGATCCAAGAATCTCGATTCCCAGGTCGTATCGAAAACGGCGACCTTCGCCCAGGAGACTCAGCATCGGAGTGTAGGGATCGTCCACTCGGAGCTCTATTAATCCCTCCGTTAAGTCGAACGATGCGAATGGGAATATCAGACTTCCTTTGTCAAATTCTACGCGCCCAACGGCCAAGGGTTCCTTCAAGGTCCCTCTCAAATCCATATCCACTGAGAGTACCCCCGTCGCGGCAGGTGTTTGCACTCTCATGAACTGATTCCCCTTTACCCCAATTGCCAGTTTCCAATCGGCAAAGGGAGGTACGTCTACCGAGAAATAAGGGGGACGGGACTCGGCGGACTGGCCTCCACCCCCTGAGCCTCTCAGTGCAGAAGTATCCATCAGAAAAAGCCCCTCTTTGAGAGTGATCTCTCCATCTATCCTAGCTTCTTCTCCACGGGCCTTCTTAGCCACGACATCCAAGTCAGAACGGAGCAATAGACCCGCCTGCCGTAAAATGGGCAGATTATTACCCTTGATTGCGAAATCGAAGGCGAGGTCTTCAAGGTTCTGGAAGTCTATATTCCCCGACATACTCATAGGTTCCCGTCCAATATCGCCTTTAAAGCTTTCGAGCGTAGCGGTCGTCCGATCCAGCTTAAGTCTCGTCTTTATGTTTCGAAACGAGCCAAATGGAAATACGGGCCTTGTACTGAGACCATCGATACTTACGAATCCAGAAAATCCATCCTGCGGACTTCCTGAAAACTGGGATTCAAACGTTCCGCTAGGCGTGAGTAATTGGGGTGCGAAAAACGCAACGGGAGCCAAGCTCGTCTTTGGAGACGAAAAATCAAACCGGGATTGCGACCAATCCACTTCCGCACGCTTCAACGCCACCCATTGCAACGCTTCCTCCGGAAGCAGTACTTTGAGGGAGGCCTCAAAAGTCTGCTTCAACATTTGCACGGACAGGTCTTCGATACTCAGGCTCGGTCCATCGATTTTCGCCACGGCGCTTATGCTAGCTGAAGGGGCTCCGTATTCACCTTCCCCCTCTTTTGTGGACATGCTTAACTCAAGACTTCCTTGCGGCTCGCCAATGGTGCCTTTCAAAAGGGCATTGGCTCTTAATGATTCAATTTCAATCGGACTCACCGTATTCAGCAAACCGATGATCGTTGGACTATCGCTTGTCTCCATGGAGAAGTTCATGGAGGCAGCCGGATCGGCTACTACGTAACCCTCCACATTCGTATCAATCTGATAGGGAAGCTTCCCTTCCAAAAGCAATAAGCGGCCCTCCTCATCCGAAACGGCAAATGCTTCCAGGCTTACGGAGCGATTCGCCAGCTCGATCTTTCCATCCATTGTCAACTCACTTCCATCAACTAGGAATACCGTATCCAGAATTCCCTTTGCCTCAATGGGGCCGTCATTCCATCCGGCTGAGAGATTGAGTCGATTAACCCGTACAAACGGCACTGGAACTTTCAACCAAGGATCCACCCAAGTCATTGAATCCAAGCCCTCTAGCGCAAGCGACGAATCAGATCTCTCAGGATAGGAAAATGACGATTCGATCGAAAGCTTTGACCCTTGGCCGACTAGTGAAAATCCATCAACCGAGCCGGCTAACGCATCCCCTAGAGTCAGACTCATTTTAGAGCGTCCTTCGAGTGACGCCAGGGGTTGGCCATCGTTCTCTAAATGAAGTTCATCTAAAGCGATTTCAATCTGTCCCCCATCCCACTCACCATTTCCTAATAGATCAATACGGGAATAGCCATTGTTGGCTTCCACACTGAATCGATCGAATACAGTATTACGTCCGTTCCATTTAAGGCTAGCGCTAATGGGCTTGATCGCCTCTACTTCAAAAAAGCCAACTGAAAGCTCGCCTGAATGCTTGATCTCACTGAATGGCCCTTCGACAATTCCAGACGATTTCACGTCTTTAATAACGAAGCGATCGGGAGCCAATTTATCAAGAACACGCTCCGAAACCGCAATCTCAATTTGACTGAGAGCAATGATTCGATTAACCACATCAACCGCTCCTGAAGCACTTATGTGAGAACCTGTTTCCAGTACAATATCCAGGGAATCAATACTGACATTTGGCCACTCCAATCCTGCATCTATGTGGAAAACCTCTGATTTCAGATTTTCATACTCAACGTCAGATCCCTCTAGGCTAAACCGTCCTCGGGGATTGCCGCGTTCATCCGCGCTTAAATAAGCATCGCCGAAAAGGACCCCTTTCAGACTTTCCAATTTAAGTAGAGACAGGTCGAAATTGATATCGAACTTGACCTCTCCGGTGAGTTCCAGCCTACCCAAAGCCAGCCCGATGGGCTCTATCGTACGAGCCTGAATCCCCGGTCCTGATAGGCTAAAATCCTCTACTTTCAAACGGTCCTCGTCGCCTGTCACCATTCCATTAAACTCCAAGGGCGGCAAACTGAATCCGTCATTCACCTTCGGCTCCGCTCGACCCTTCAACACATTCCGGTAGGACCCATCCTTCCACTCGCCATCTATGGAAAAATCGTACCTTGCATAAGGTCCTGAAAGCCCGTACTCCTCACTCTCTATGGACCATTCTTGCGCTCTCCAGGATGCATTAACAGGAAGCCAGCCCGAGCGATCGAAACGGCCCTTCGCCTCTAGGTGATCCTCTTTCAGATCTACCTCCATCAGAAACACCATACTGTCGTCCTGCAAATCAAGACGCCCCTTCAAATTCAAATCTGCCTTTCCGGAATGGATAGATAGGCTGGCTCCTTCTTGGGCCATTTCTGCCGCTACCTCAAATTCGTATTCAGAAAACTGATCATAGCTTGCTAGAAATTCCAGCTTAGAATCTCTCCAGACAATGCCTTTCAGCTCCATCCGCTTTCCACCAAAGGCCCCCTTAATCGATTCAGCAGTAATGTAGGGAACCCAAGTGGACACGATCCCCAAAGGAGCTCTTACCAATTCCAGAGCTTCAAAAAAATTCGCTGGGCCAGAACTACTCTCG
>JAUHWE010000799.1 GCA_030424825.1 Verrucomicrobiia bacterium | reverse complement strand
AGGTGTGGCAACTGAATAATGATACGGCGAGGTGATTATTAACTCGGGAGGATTATCAACAACATACGTAAAAGATCCAGTCTCCACCGTCTGTTTGTTGCCCAGTACGTCTACCGCAGTGACGGATCCGTTGAACTCCCCAGAAAGGCCTTCTAGATCTAGGGAACCGGACCATCTCGGCAGGAGAACCGGACCCCAAGGGACTGGCTTGTATTCGAGTAACGCCTCACGTCCCTCAACCGAAGCCGTTACGGAAGCGATCTCAAATTCGCTTTCGATCCCAACTTCAAAAAAAGCGGTAGGACCAATTATTTCTCCCCCCGGAGAGCTGACTACCTCTATGCTGATATCCGAGTAGGCAGTCGAAAGGGAGCAGAATGCAAAAGCTAGGGGAGCCAGTAGGCTTTTTCTCAAAAAAGTTTTCATGAAAATGGCATTCGATGCGAAGCGTAATACAATGAGTGAGAGGTACGTTATCGGGCTAACAGAAACCCATCTATTTCTTTTGACTCGGCCAGTCGGCAAAGGCCAGAAACAATATCATCACGATATTGACAATGGGAATGACCATCAGGAACCCAAGCGCTCCAGGATAACCTGCTTTCTTGAAGATTCTCCAGAAGGGCCACACGACGAGTAAGCCTATCGCGAGGAGAACAAAAATCTCAGGGACTCCTGAGTTTGGCAGAAATGCAAACGTTGTATTCATAAAACAGCATGTTTCTTTCGGGTAAACACCTCAAAGCTCGTCGCAGATCCCGACCTGTCAGTGGCTTCGTAGCTGATTTTGGTAGCGGGCGATCTCCGAGCGCCCACAAATGATAAAATTCTTATGGGAGCTCGGAGATCGCCCGCTACCTTAAAATTCCACGGTACTCTTGACTCGGCGTAGTTCTGCGAACGAAGACGGTTGCTCCGGTGATGCTTTATTTTGGACTGTCGAATCTCTGAAAATCGCCTGCTTTCTGAACCGATGTTCCATGCCATCTGCAAACCAACCAAGTTTCAAAGCCCGAGGCCGTTTTTGATTTCTGTTTCGAACTTGGCTTCTGTCTCCGCTACTTCGCCATCGGAATGGAAGAGTCTTTTAGAAAGCTCAAACGCTTTGGTCTTAACACTTGAAGAATCAAGCCGGTTTCCGATCTCACTAATAAAGTCCCGTCGCGATTCTCCCTCACTGCGGATGCGTCGGACCTTTGGAGTTATGCTATCGACGTAGGCCTCAATTGATTGTTCGGATTTCCAATCGAACGCGTCGACCTCCGCTTTTAAAACGTGGTCCTCTGTGAGTGCCAAGTGATTGTCGGCGTACATGCAAAGCAATAGAAGATCAATGATCGCCTCACGCTGTTTTTGATTGAGCCCATCCGAAGGAGCCTCGTCGGGTCTAAAAAGATTCTTAAGAATATCTATCATGCCAATTTACGTATTCAAATTCCAGTGAACTAAGTGAACTAAAAGTATCGATTGCCGGACTCCAGTGTCAATGCAAATGGCGAGCGACGACCCCAAGTTAGAGAGCCTGTCGTGGTCCCTGACTTGTCGGTGCTTACAGGGCCCTTTAGTTCATTAACGTCGATCGCAGGATTAATTGCCCTACAAGGTAGAGACTGGCGGCCCGTTGATGACCTTGTTCTCCTTACAGTCGACTTGCGCTTCACGCAAGCGGGACGCCATTTAGAATGGCAAACAGGCTTGATAATTCGTGGTTTTACGCTACTTTCAGAATACGCCAATTGATAGATTTGATCATTCGCTGACTTTATGGATTCACTCGCAGGAATACTTCTTTTCGTTGGGTTCGTGATCCTATTGTTCTTCGGAATTAGGATTCTCATCATCGCGTTCCGTAAATCGTTCCTCTGGGGACTGGGCTGCCTTTTGGTGCCCTTCGTGGATTTGATATTCGTAGCT
>JAUHWE010000798.1 GCA_030424825.1 Verrucomicrobiia bacterium | reverse complement strand
AAATTCTCCGCTACGCTTAAATTCGTAAACAGATTCAGTTCCTGATGGACAAAAGCGATCCCCTTCGCTGTAGCGCTTAAAGGACTACGGGGAGTATACGGTTTACCCGCCAGCTCCATATTTCCGGAATCCATGGAAAGCACACCTCCCACGATATTCATGAGGGTGGACTTCCCAGCCCCGTTTTCCCCAACGAGCCCCAAAACCTCTCCCTTCCTTAGATCGAAGTTGAGACCGTGCAGAACTTGAACGCCTGTAAAACTCTTCCGGACTTGGCTTATTCTAAGCAAGGTATCTGACATGGTGCTCATCTCCCCTCAAGTGTTGTTGCCACTTCGCTTGTTTAGGTAGTACGACGTCATGGCGGAGACAACAATCAGACTCCCGAGCGTAATCATGATGGTGTACCAACCTACCCCCAGTAGATTCATGGTATTGTTGAGAAGAGTGATAAACAAGACTCCTAGGAGGGTTTTGTTTACGCCGCCAAATCCCCCCGCGGTACTGGTCCCTCCCACAATGACGCTGGCTATTGTCGTGAGAAACATCTTATCGCCAAGAGACGACATGCCTACCTGGTTCCTTGCGGTTGCGATGATACACGCGACCCCTGCGAAAAACCCGGAAATCACCATCAGCGTGAGAATCGTCTTCTTTACGGGAATGCCAGAGATAAAGGAGGCTACTGGATTAACCCCGACCGCATAGACTCGTTTGCCAAAGATAGTCTCTTTCAACAACCAGTGGGAGAACAGCCACATCGAGAAAGCGATCACTATCGGTACGAAAAAGTACCTTCCTTCGCCCCCCAGAATAAAAAAAGCTTCCGGCAATCCTGAAATGGACGACGTACCGCTGACTATACTGGCGAACTGAACCGCCAGACCTAAGACGATTAGCTGCGTCGCCAATGTGGCCACGAAGGAAGGCATCTTCAATTTCACCACCGACAGGCCGTTAACCCAGCCCACCAGCAATCCAATGCCCATCATAACCAACATCGCCACCGGTATTGACGCAGCTGGCGTGGCCGCCAACGGAGATAAAGCCATGATGTAAGCGCCAACCACGCTCCCCAGCGCCATGACTGAGGTAACCGAGAAATCGATTCCCCCATTGAGCACCACGAACGTCAGCCCGCAGGATATGATGAGCAAATCCGCCGACTGCAGAAGGTAGTTCTTCAGATTATACAAAGTGAAGAAATGGGGGACGAAACAGATCGCTAGAATGAACGAAACGACAAGCAGCGGCAATATCGGCATGTCCCTAAACAGGTAGGATACTTTTCTTTTGAATTGCTGGCTGGTAACTTTCATTCCGTCATACGGCCGCATCGGTAGAAATCGCGAACGAACCCGTTTTAGGTGCGCCTTCTATTTCAACAAGGAATAGCTCCAAACCTTGGGAGCGATTTCTTCAAAATTATCGACGGTCACAATTTGACCTTCGTCATAGATAATATTGCGAGGAGGCGTTTCGCCCTCAATGAGCTTAAACGCCCAATCCACGGCGAGCCGGGCTTCTAGGTAAGCGTCTTGGGCTGCGTCGGCCCAGTTGTAACCATCCTTCAAATACTGCATACCCACTTCGTCTCCATCGAAACTGATCAAAGGAAAATGCCTCGGTTCTCCAATTTTAGCCCAACGTCCATTTTGCTCCAACACGGATCTTATTGGCGGCCAAAGGTAATCGGACGGCGTTATGATCAAATTCGCTTTGGGGTTGGCCTGCAAAGCATTCTGAAGCCCCTTCAAGGCGGTATCCAAGTTCCATTCGGTAGGGACTTCGGCAAGCAGCTCGAATACGTCCGGGTTTTCGGCGATTCCATCATGGTGCCCTGCCTTCCGGAGCGCTGCATTCTCATCGCTCAAGTTTCCAATGAGTAGGATCGCCTTGTAGGTTCTCCCTTCGCGTC
>JAUHWE010000127.1 GCA_030424825.1 Verrucomicrobiia bacterium | reverse complement strand
GTCCCTACCACGGTCAAGCTCCGCATCGGCCGGCGTCCGTTGTTGAGCCTGCCCAATTTAGCTAAATCCAAACGTTCGCCACCGATTCCTCTAGCGAAACGAAGTCGAAACGCGCAGATTCCCAAACCGCCCACCAGAAGACAGAAACCAACGAGAAAATAGCCGATCTGAAGCGGTAGCTTCCCCATCAAGGAAAGGCCGAGCAAGGTCAATCCTCCCGCCAAACCCGCAGCTCCAAATTTGAGGGACCAACGTCCCGTTCCCGCTTGACTGCCTCCCTCCTCTTCCGAGCCCTGCTGCAAGCGAAAGCTTGCCTGTACTTTGCTTTGCTTCCTAAGGACGAACCAAATGGAGGCCATCGCCAAGGTAATGTTTGCAATGATTCCCAGTGCAATCGTTGCCGGACTGCTAGAGATGCCGAACAGGGATCCAGTCGCGTTTTCACTCCAAATCGTTTCCAGAAATCGAAGCACTCCGGCGGTATACCCATAGGCCAACGGTATTGCCGCGAGAGAACCCACTACGACGATAAGCAGCGCCCCAACAAAACGCCAGCGATAGATTTTCCTGTCTCCAATTCCTAGTGACGAAAGCAATGCGTTTTCCCGATTGACCTGCTGCATCGAGAAACTGAATAGCATCCCGACCAAGCTCAAAGACGCGACGATGAGGAAAAAGCTCATTCCGATAAAGAGCCCACCAATATCAACGGGAGAATTAGCCGATTCCATGGCCGATTCCCGTAATGAGACGGTCTGCATACCCAGCATTCTAGGGTCGAGGACGGATCTAATTTCCTCCGCCAATCTAATCGGACCCATACTCGACTTCGGTACTCTCAAACCTGTATAGGCACCCCAACGATTTGACCATTGCGCTTCACCTGCCGTCAAGGAAATGAATGCCTTTGGCGCTCCCTTGAAGTCATCCCAATAGGCTTCATCCTTATCCCGAATCCGATCGAGATCCAGCGGCATGCCCGCATCCCAGTCGCTCGAGTCTTCCGCACCCGCAACCCCCGGAAAATCCGGCATCCAAAGTGAATCGGCTACCAGACCTGAGTGGGGAACAATCGATCGAATCGTGAATGAACTCGTTTCTTCAATCAGAGAACTCGATTGATCGACGACATAGTAACTGATATCCAAGTTGTCTCCGACCGTCGCTTCCAGATCGTCCGCCAGCCACTGCGTGATCACCGCTTCACCCGTCTCCAGTCCTTGTCCTAAAAAAGGCGCCGCCTCGGGACCTACGGCGGTGACCATCGAATAAGGTGTTTCACGACCATTAGTCTTCAGAGAGTTAGCGAGATAGGTTATCACGGGTTCCGCATCGGGAATCCGTTTCTGGATTGCGGCCACCATCGCTTCGTCCAGAAAAACGCGTTCGCTACGTATTTCGGTCGAGTCCGCTAGTGGGACATCCACGAGAGACAGACCATAGTCCTCCAAGGTTAGCAGAGGATCCACGCGGGTGAAAACTTCATTCGAATCCAGATGACCCTTTTCACTTGGGGATTTTTTCAGCAATATCAAATTAGCTCTCTCTGGATGTTCGATCTGCTCTTGTATCCATTTAATTGGAGCAAAGAGCGTAAAGGGTGACATCTGGTTCGCTTCGAGCCCAAAACGGCCAAATTGATCATCGCTGATGACAGCGGAAACCGTCACCCTGATGCCGATCACATTTTCCTTACTCCCCGACATCGGGGCGTCCCGTGAAAGCAATCCAGGCTTTTCAATGCGCAGCACGAAGGAGTCTCCGGTACTCAGCTCGAGGCGCTCGGCGAGGCGATGATTGACCGCAACGGTGTTTCTACCCTCAAAATCCGGCGGACTTGTCGGTCTCGGCGCGAAATCCCAAAACCGATCATCGACACCCATTGCTTGCACCTGAGGCGCTAGCAATCTCAATTCTGATCGAGAGGCGCTTGCTCTCAGCATCAGGATGGGAGCGGATGCCATTTCAATATTCGACTCGATAGATGCGGCCAGCGATTCGCTTACAAATCGATCTCCGATTGTCAGAACGTATTCAGTTTTCCCTACTCGAAGCTCAGCGATTCGCTTCAGAGCCCCGCTAACCGAATCACCCGCCAGCAAAGCGCCCAAGAGAACCGTAGCGCCAATCATCGTTCCCACAATCACACCTAGGTGCGATTTCCGATAATACCAAAGACTACGTAATAGGAATCTTAGTTGCATGGGTTTTTGAGTAAACCGCAGTTACCTCTGCTGCAGCTTTCCGCTTTCCAACGTGTAAACCTTCCCCATACGATTCGCGAGAGCCATATTGTGGGTCACAGTCACGAGAGTCACGTCGTGCTGATGATTCAACTGGGCAAACAAGTCCGCCACCTGATCACCCATCGAAGGATCCAAAGAGCCAGTTGGTTCGTCGGCAAGGACGAGAGCGGGTTGATTTATCAAGGCTCTCGCTACGGCTGCCCGGAGACGCTCGCCGCCCGATAGCTGAAAGGGCATATGGTCCAACCGATGCTCCAAACCTAATTCCTGAATCAACTTTTTTGCTCGGTCTCTGGTTTCGTTTTCACTCTCCTTCCAATCGCCTGCTAAACGCGGCATCATGACATTCTCCAGCACCGAACACTGTGGGAGCAGAAAGTGCTGCTGGAAAACAAATCCGAGCGTGTGGTTACGGAATCGAGCCCTCTCATCGGCGTTTATCGATTCCAGGCTTTTCCCGGAAATCGAAACGGATCCGCTGGAAGGAACATCCAAAGTCCCAAGGATATTCAACAAAGTAGTCTTACCGCATCCTGAAGGTCCCACGATGGCAATCGAGTCGCCTTTGGAAACCTCGAGTTCGAGCTCGTCCAATACGGTAATGTCGCCTGTCGGTCCTGAGTATCGCTTAACCAGATTTTGAATTTCAATCATTATTGGGCAAAATTAATATCAATCGGAAACCTTCCAGCGTTTCGCTTTCATCTCAAACTGAGGAAGCGTTCCTGGTTCCGCAATATCCACAGGTATTCTTAAAGCGAATACCTCTCTCAATCGTTTCTGAAGTTTCATTTTCAAGATCTCGTCTTCAACGTTTGAAATTTTCTCCACCTGAATGCGAGCCTGAACCATGGAGTCCTGTTTACTGATATTCACCTGATACTCCCCAATACCACTAAACGAACGAATAACCGCATCTACCGCGCTTGGATAGAGATTGATACCGCGTACCACTACCATGTCATCCGCCCGGCCAAGAATGCCGCCCTCAAGTGCGAATGCCTTGGGGTCCTCTCCTTCAATGGCCACTGGTTTCACCAAGTCCCCGGTCCTATAGCGAAACAGGGGGCTTCCACTCCGGCCTAATGTAGTGAGGACAAGTTCACCGACTTGACCATAACTCACCGGCCTCTCCGATTCCGGATCGATTACTTCCGTGTAGTAGGACTTGTGAAGAATCCTCAATCGCTGCGGCTCGTGCAAATCAGAATAGGTGACTGGCCCTACCTCAGTCATCCCATGATGGTCAAAAACACGAGCGCCACCCCAACCCGATTCAATTCGGCTTCGCACCGCTGACACACTGCCGCCTGGCTCCCCTCCTACGATGATGTTTTTCACCGACGACCCGGCCAAATCGATGCCTTCCCTAAGCGATACATTCATCAAATGAAGGGCATACGTAGGAGTACAACAAAGCCACTCCGGTTGGTAGCGAATGATCATCCGCAACCTCTCCAAACTTTGCTGTCCCCCCAGAGGAATGCACCGTAGGCCAACCTTGGAAGCCGCTTCAAACGCGGACCAGAATCCGAGAAAAGGGCCAAACGAGAAGGGAAACGCCGCCGACTCGCCCGCTTTCGCGCCACAAGCTTTCCAGATGGCAACCCAGTTGTCGATAATCCAGTTCCAGCTTTCCGGAGTATCGAGCCAAGCCATGGGCCGCCCAGTCGTACCACTCGTTTGATGCAATCTAGTGTAACGATCTATCGGATACGATAGATTAGTCCCGTAGGGATCGTTTGTCTGATAGTTCTCCGCCAATTCTTGCTTGGTGGTAAACGGCATGCTTTCGGCATAGGCATCAAGGCTAGCAAAGCCCTTTTCGCCACCGCAGCCCCTAATTTTGGGTTGGTAGAATGCATTGCCTTTCCCCGCGATGGATATCGCTGCGTTCAATGAGGCTAGCTGCTGCTCTGCCAAGCCCATCTATCCTTGCTTATCGCTGTCCAAAATCGCTGCCGGTGGAGGACTCTTCGCATGGGCCGGAGCAGGAGCTGGCTTGTAAACAGTAACCAGACACCCTCCGAGCGCTGCCAGTACTATGCCTAGAAAAAACTGCCATGGAACAGCAGAGACACCCCCTTGCGGAGGATGCAGTTTCATGGAGACGATCGCATTCACCACTGGAGCGCCGGCAAACACAATGGACATTACCGCTGCCGGTGTTCCCTTTGCCCCAAAGGCGAGCAAAATGCAAAACGCGCCCAGGGCGCCCAGAAGGCCTGCGACAAAAGAGAGCGAGATCCCTTTCATTGGAAACTTGAATGTTGCCCCTTGAAACTTGAGTAGGATAACCGGAACAATGATTGCGACTACAAGATAGGCCACTCCGACAAAAAGAAACGCTTTGTACCGCCCCATCATAGGATCTTTCATCGCGATTTGTCCGGTGTGGAGAAAAATGCCGTATAGCCCGAAAAAGAGGGCCGTCATTAAAGAGTAGATAAGCCAATTCATAGAATCTTGGAGAATATATAATAATGTTAAGATGAATACAGAAAAATAGCTATAGATGTTGCGATCCCTGTGCGGCTTCGAGTTTCTCCCGCAATTTAGGTGGAATTTCAATCGACTCGATTGCCCCCGTGTCCCGATCTAGCCGGACACTGGCTGTAACGATACGTCCTGAGGCAACCAGTACATCATCAGAATCGGTATCTTTGAAGAAGTAGTAGAGATAGCGCACCGATCTCCGACGAATTTCCTGAATGGTGAGACGGATTTTTATTCGATCCTCGAAACGAATGGGCTTGAAGAATTCGCAAGACGCCTGAACCCGTGGCCACCCCACTGAGACGTCGTCTATTCTTTCGTGCACCCCATGCCCCAATGAACGGAAAAACGCATGTTCGGTCACTTCCATGTATCGGTAGAAATTCGAAAAATGGACGATTCCCGCCATATCGGTCTCCGCGAATTCTACCATCCGTTCGTATTCAAAACAATAAGGCTGTGGCTCTAGTCTACTCATTTCTCAGATTCAGATTGTAACAATGATTCCACGACAGTGATAAACGAGTTCTTCATTGCTTCTATAGAATACTGCTGCTCCACTCCAAGTCGACCACGTTTTCCCAGATCAACTAGCCTATCTGGCGTTTTCAATAGGTTGTGCCAAGCACTCGCGAGATCCTCTGCACTCTCCATATCGACACAAACGCCTCCTCCGGTTGCATCGACCAATTCGGGAAAGGCCGAGCGATTGGGCTGAACGACTGCAACCGACGCGGCCATCGCTTCAATCACATACAAACCAAATGCCTCCTCGTATTCAACCGGAACGGTGAAGAGGGAGAGTCCGCTTAAGAAATCCTGCTTTTCCTCGCGCGAGATGTTAGGCCGCCATTTGACCGCTTCGGATAAACCCGCTTCCGACAATTTCCGCTTCAGCGACTCAACAAAGGGAACGTCTCCCGCCGTCATGGCTCCCGCAACATCCAGTTGACAGCTATCGTTTCCGAGCTGATTGCGGAGATGGATGAACGCGTCCACCAGAAAAGCGAGCCCTTTCACTTTACACATGCGAGCCAGGTATCCGATCGTTGGAGTGCCCAGCGGTTTTCGTTCATGAAATCCTTCTAGATTTATCCCATTGTACTGGGTCTTAATCTCGCCCTCCTTGAGGTTCAGGCGCTTTTCCATGAGGCGCGCATAGAAGTCGCTCGGCCCCAACAACAGGTCGGCATCTCGACAGCGTTCTGCCATTAGGCTCCAACAACGCTCGCGAAATTCGTCAGGAAGCGAATCCAGAAAAGAGTCTTCGCCTTGGAAATAGCAAATGACCGGAATATTCCACTGCTTCTTAATTTCCCGAGCCATGCCAGACTGTAGGGCCGTTGACAAGCAAAGCACATCCGGCCGACCATGGTCGTTAATCCATGAATACAACTTTCGCAATTCCTTATCGAAGTCCGCTCCATCCAGTCGCAGCATCTCGAAGGTCATCTCGCCATGATCGCGAGCAGAGGTCATATGGCTCCGCTTAGCCGCAGATCGTAACAGGCCCGGTTTGTTGAGCAGCCGATCCATCCACTGTGGCGAATGCCGAAATACGGAAAACTTTTGCTGCAGATAGATATTGATACCCCCAAAAAACACCGGTGGCTCTGCATCGAGCCCCTCAGCCTCCTCATCGAGCATCAAGGGCAGGTACATGGGAAGCAGCTCCGCTTCGTGTCCCGCATGAATCAACGCATTGGCAAGAGCATTGTCGCGCATGCAAGCGCCACAATAATAGCTTCCTGTCCCCGGCGTTAAAAAAGTAATCTTCATCTAAGATTCGGGCAATCGTGTTCGCGAATGAGACGAACGAAGCGGAGCGATCGTTGAGAGCCCTCAACGAGGATCCGCCCGAAACACCAAGATGCGTGTTTCCCCACCAAAAACCAGTGAAAAATGATGCAGTCCTCCAGACCTACTTGCGAACCACGTTTCGAATTGGAGCTCTTCCGTGAGGAAGGGGATCCGGCAGTTCCGTTATCCCCCCAATCGCCTCCATCAGGGGTCCATAGTCTTTATCGACCAAATCTCCAATCAAACAGTCAGTTAGAGTCCCGCGTAGATCGGCATGCTTGCGAATCAGTTTCCCGAAGCTGAACTCGTTATCGTAGAAGGCGTACACCAAATTACGCATCGTTTCGATGGCTCCACAAAGCCGCTCTCCATAGTCGCTGAACTGGGCCGCCGACACGTCTCCCGTCTCGATCGCGGCCTCAATTGCATCCGCAGCCATTTCGCCACTCTTCAGTGCCAGATAGACGCCTGACGAAAAAACGGGGTCAAGAAAAGCGAACGCGTCCCCCACGAGAACGATGCCATCGTCCGCGCAATGTTCGGCCCGGTACGAATATTCGCCCGTTACCCAATACTCTCCAAATTGCTCTCCACAAGAGAGGTGATCCTTAATCCACACATTGTTCTCAATCTCCCGCTCGAAGATAGCCTTCGGGTCTCTCGTATCCCGATAAAGGTAGTCGCGTTCCGCAACGATCCCTGAACTGACGATATCATCGTGCATCGGGATGTTCCAGAACCAGCCGCGATCGTCCAGATAAGCAACGGTAGTCGCCCCTTCGTCCAAGCCCGGGTCGCGCTTAGCCCCTTTGTAACGGGTCCAAATCGCGATCTTGTTTAGCTTCGGGTCCCGCTTACGCCAGCGACGCTTCGATTGGAAAAGGCTATCCCGACCCGTTGCATCAACGGTCATCGACGCCCGAATCTCATATTGACCTTCTTCTTTCCCCTCGGCGACAACGCCGACCACTCGCTCTCCCTCGTAGATGAAATCAACCACTTGTGTCTCTTCCCGCACCTCTGCTCCTTTGTCGCGGGCATTGTCCAGCATCATCAGGTCTAGTTCCGATCGTTCCACCTGCCAGGAAGTCGCCGCCGGATGATCCATATGCTGGAAGAAATAGAACGGGGCCGACATCTTCCCGTCGCGCGTCACAAACTGAACGCTGTGCTTCTTAGTGTAGGCATGGCCGCTGAGCTTATCGACAATCCCCAGACGCTCGAAAGTGAAATAGCAAAACGGCATTAACGATTCGCCCACGTGATAGCGGGGAAACTTTGATTTCTCCAGAATAACAACCCGTCGGCCCTTTTCCGCCAATAACGCTCCCACGGTCGAACCTGCAGGACCGCCGCCAATCACTATCGCATCGTATTCTTTCATTTCAGTCTTATGCCCTTTTCCTTATTGAGTTAACTCCTGTACAAAAATTGTGTTTTTGACGCAAAAACCGCAAGAGAGCGGATACGTCGCGTTCATCACCAATCGATCCATTCCCGATTCAATGGCACATCAGCGGTCGCTTTCTCTCCTTTCAACCATTCACGCCTCCGGAAGGATCTCGATGATAGACGCCAATTCCTTCTCGTCGGAATTCACCAATCGATTGAATCTCCCGTAAAGTGTCGTGTCGGGACTACAGCCAAAGCGGCTTTGGCAAACAAGCGGAGCTCGGATGGAGAAAAACCCCCGCGGCCGGCTCGAATAGTCGCACTTCATTCGATTCAATAAACCCCCGAGCGGCTCCTTCCCCGCGACAATCGCCTCGCGTGCCGCAGGTTCAAAGTGCTCTAGGTGAATACGAATCGCCCCGTATTCGACCGGGGTTTCCGAGGACTCGGCCAACAGAATCACTTCTCTGGCATAATCGTTTTCCGATGCAGCCACATTCAGAATTTCCAGACCTATGCTCGATTTGTGAAAGTGAGCCAAGGTCGATGTCATATCCCGGGAATGCACTAGAAGATCCTGGTAGGGATGAGGCATGTCTACCCCTTCAATCCAGTGAAAGGAATCCGCCTCGATTCCGGGCTCGCCCACGATATGTTCGAGTAACTCAGGGAGTGTATCCACAGTATCTACTTCTTGGTTAGGAGATAGAGTCGGTTACACAATACGCGATGTCACGTGCTCTGGCAGGAAGAATTTAAAGAGCAGATTATCCACACAAAGTAGCCCCCGGCGATGCAATCGAATTTCATTTTTATTGTATTCAAGAAATCCCTCTTCCGCTAGCTCCTTTAATTCACCCGCGTACCGAATCGTCAAATCAACGTCGAATTTGGATTTAAAGTAATCTACTGATACGAGCCCCAGTTTCATCTGAAGCAGAAACTCACGGATCATGCGTTCCTCGACACTGGTTTTCAGGGCTCGATGCACGGGCAGCTCTCCCTTATCGATCGCCTCAGTATACTGGGTAATTTCGTTTACGTTCTGGTAATGGACACCCGCGATATGCGAAATCGATGCGACCCCCAGACCGAGTAGATCGGCCCCCGTCCAAAGCTCGTCACGGTAGATGAATTTCGTTTTGTCCGGATTCAGGACAGCCGTGTAGCCACTCGTAATGGAGTAACCCGCACTTTCTAGAGCCTCGAACGCCTCCTTTACCCACCGACGTTTTACCTGCCAGTCGGCAACCGGCGCGGTCAACGATCCGCTTTCCTTCATCTCCTTGTAGATCGTCGTGTTGTACGGGATCTCCATCTGGTAGATGGTTACACTATCGGGCCGAAGCTTGAGGGTCTCCTCAATGTTGCGCTGCCAATTAATTTCCGTCTCCTCGAGCATCCCCGCAATCAGATCGATGTTGATCTGCTCAAAGCCTTCGCTTTGGGCCGCCTCGTAGGCCTTGTAAACCTCGGGCGCCTTGTGGGCGCGGCCATTGATTTCTAAAATGTGACCGTCAAAATTCTCGACTCCCAGGCTCAAGCGCGTGACCCCGATGTCTTTGATCGCCTTCACCTTCCGCGGATTGAGCGTTCCCGGCTCGCCCTCAAAGGCAACTTCTTCTGCTTCGTCCCAGGGCAGAATCGCCTTCATCTTGTCGGTCAACTCCGTCAGCTGAGGCCCCGACAGGTAGGAGGGCGTTCCACCCCCAAAATAGACAAAGCGCGGCTTCCTGCCAGCGATTCGCGGCTTCTTGGCGAAATACTCAAGCTCAGTGATCGTCTTGTCCAAGTAGTCCTTGATCTCCGAGGCATTCTTGTCCGTGTAGACGCGGAAGTAGCAAAAATGGCAGCGCTTGCGGCAACACGGGATGTGGT
>JAUHWE010000797.1 GCA_030424825.1 Verrucomicrobiia bacterium | reverse complement strand
ACGCAAGGATTCGACTTCAGTTTTGGAGGTTGCTTCTGGGGCTGCCCCGCAACGTTTTATTTTCCCTACCGAGGCATGTACGGGGGGGCCTCCAATCGGCATTACCGATACATCCCCGGCATTGACTCTACAGAATCCCGGGAAGGTGAGCATCTCACCGATCGGCTAACCGACGAAGCGTTAGGATTTATCGAGCGCACTTCCAACGACCCCTTCTTCCTCTACATGTCCTACTACACGGTGCATACGCCTATCGAAGGAAAACCGGAAATCGCCGACCGCTACGCTGGAATCATCGAGCCGGACATGGATCATCAGAACGCCCATTATGCCGCCATGCACGAGACTCTGGATGACAATGTGGGCCGCATTCTGCAAAAGCTGGAAACCGAAGGGATCTCTGACCGCACCGCCGTTGTCCTCACTTCCGACAACGGCGGATTTATCGGCTCGTCAGAAGGCCAAGTCGTCACTTCAAACGCCCCATTGCGATCGGGTAAAGGTTCGCTCTACGAGGGAGGCGTGCGCGTTCCCTTGATCGTTCACTGGCCCGGCGTCACTCAGGCTGGTAGCGTTTCCGCTGAACCCGTCGCCACAATGGATTTGTATCCAACTATCGCCGAGATGGCAGGATTGCCGGGCGAATCAGAGCTCGATGGCACCGCTCTTACCTCTATTTTGAAAGACCCACAGTCCCAGCTCGATCGGGAGTCCCTTTTCTGGCACTACCCGCACTATTATGGAACGACAACACCTGTCAGTTCCATGCGGCAAGGCAAGTGGAAGTTACTCGAGTATTTTGAAGACGGTCATCTCGAGCTTTACGACCTGGATTCCGATTTAGGGGAGACAAAGGATCTGGCCGATAGCGAGCCCGGCGTTGCCAAAAGACTCCAAAGGGCGCTGTCGGATTGGCGTTCGAGCGTAAACGCCTCCTTGCCAACGCCGAATCCGAATTGGAAATCAAAGCAATAGTCGAACCCTCCTAAGCCTCGGTATTCCGTGCCGGATCGAGAGCGATCGCTTTTCTTGTTATCCGATTCATCCCCCTTTTCACCGGGCTCCACTACCTTTCCTGAGGCAGAGAATTATTTTCTTCCTTGATCCCACCGCTCCTCCTCTATGAGTTTGGCCTTGAATGCACCCATTCAGGCAGGCAGAGCGGCTGATTCTCCCTCCAATACCTAGCTAAGAACCAACAATCACTTTAAACCCAATTATCATGGCATCGACACCTAGCAAAGACTACAAGCGCCTCGAGCGCGAACAGAAGAAACGCGAAAAAAAGATGGCTCGCGAAGAAGCCAGAGCAGAAAAGCTAAGGGCTGCTCAGGAAGCCGAGCAGAAGGCTGCCGAAGAGGCGCGAATCGCCGCGGAGAAGGCCGAGCTAGAAGAGCTTGAGAGAGCGACCAGGCCCGACACCGACTAGGCGCCTCAGATTTTTGCCAATTTGACAGGTCGGTTTAATCAGTATCGCTTGAAAACCGAAGGAAACGGACCGCAGGGCGATAATTCCGCCCCATAGCCAAAGGCGTCTCTTAGAGACTGTCTAATGAGTCGTATTTCTTTAATTGATTGAAAACTGTAGGGTGGGTCGCCGACCCACCAATTAAGACGAATGTCGCCTCATCGAGACGACCTACAATAGAATAATCCAATGAATATCGGGCTGAATACGACTTATTAAACACTCTCTTAGGACTATCTGGCAATATAGGCGCGACTTTGAGTTTGGTTGAGGATTGGAGATGATGGGGAAACGGGATCCAAGTTTCGGCCCGCCGGGCCGTCGAAGCCTGCCTTTTAGACTTTCCAAAGGACTTGAGAACCTCCGGGCCATGAGCCTGCCGACAAAGCGAAGCGTAGATAGCAATGGCGGCAAGTGCGACTCCCCTACATCAGAGATCGATACGACCCGGCTA
>JAUHWE010000796.1 GCA_030424825.1 Verrucomicrobiia bacterium | reverse complement strand
TTGACAGGGATTGCAGGGTCAGCCACCGACAGGTCGGGGTCATTGACGACTCGGCCTACAATATTAAGGTTTATGACAGTTTTGAGTGTGGTCGCCCGCTACCCAATTCAGCAATGAAACTAGTGATACGTCCAGCATTCCAGGGAATGAGACGTCTCCAGCACCCTCGCTTGCATTTTCTGTTTCACTCCGAGTAATGCAGCCACTCGAGGGCAAACCCATTCTCCCTCCAGAACGTCGTAGATCGCCTCCACGGCCACGATCCGGCGTAAAGAGAGCCCTTACCAGCCCTGCTACGATGTAGCTCACTCGCTTCAGCGTGAGCAAACACCGAGATCCTAGCGGAAAGAACTAGCCCTCGAGCTCGTCGCCTGACGAAGCGGCAACTAGGTATTCCTGATCTGTAGACGCGATCAGCAACAAGATGCGGAGTACCCAAAATCGTTCCTCCACCTTCGGCGGACCGTACGGCGATTGATCGCGAGCTATCCTCTTACCCCGCCTCAGGCATCGGGCAGGCTTTAGCGGATCGACTTTTCTAACTCACGCTGAAGCGAGTGAGCTACATTCATCTACTCCGAGTAGTGCAGCGACTCAAGGTAAACCCACTCTCGCTCCAGAACGTCGTAGATCGCCTCTACCACGGCGATCCGGCTCACGCCGATTCGAATCTGTATTAGCTTTTCCGATATCCAGGTAACATCAACCGTGCGAAAGTGGCGGGCCGATAGGACAAGCGGCATTGCCAACCCTCCCCCTTCCACCGTGATGAGTCCTTTCTGCTGCTCGTAGGGATAGGCATCCCCCTTGGTGCGGGTCACGGTCGCTGAACGGTCATCACCCGCATTCCACACGACCACCGGGACTTCGCGCTCATAGCTCCCTAGATCAAAAGCTTTTCCCTCGACGGGATAATGGGCCTTCAAGGCGTCGGAGTAGACAATCTCCTGCGACCAGAGGGGAAAGGACTGCAGCGAAACCGCTGCGATGAACAGTTGCGCTCTCACTCCCTTTCAACCTCGGCGTTCGGACGCCTGCCCGCTTCGCGGATCTCCTTTTCGCTTCTCGAAATGAAGTCCAGATCCTTGAGCTTCCAACGATTCGCCCACTTTCGCTTGTAGGGCTTGCACAATGGGCAAGACGCCCGCTTCTCCTTGTACTGCTTTCTCATGCCCGTTAGCTGGTATACAGAAAGCTGACCCAAATTATAAACATTTGTTGCCAACTTCCGTGGAGGGCGACGCTCCGTCGTCGCCGTAGATTAAGAGGTTTCGCGGCAATGACGGAGCATTGCCCTCCGGTTTCTAAAATTTAGATAATGACAAAGCGCGGCATAACTCCCTTACATCACAAAATCAAGATTTGAGTATTCTTAGATACGATCATTGATCGCGACCTTCGTCGCACTGCTACGCCCTAACAACCCGACCGTAAACTAAGAGACAGTCTAACAAAGCAGAATATGCGTCGTTTACGTCCAGATGGTCTTGGGCAAGGCGTGTGCGCCTTTCCAGAAACTAATAATCCCTACAGCGACACGCATTCTGATTTATTAATACAGTCTCTAAGCCAAATTATAGGAAGAGCCTCTCTACCTCGTCGAGCCAATCTCCATTGCTCGTACTATATCGAAACCCCCACTTATTGGTCCCCACCATTCCCTCCTCGTAGGGTATCGAGAAGTCCAGTATCTCATCAATCTTCGACGCGTCTTCGCTGACGTAGATCTCGATCCCTTCGGAATATAGGGAAATCCATAAATCCACTACAGATTTTCGATTGCAGAATCGGATCAGATAATACGAACGGACAAACTCCCGATGCTGCTGCGCTTTATACACGTTAATCCGGTCCAGGCATTTTCTCACGACCCGATGATCGGCCACGATTCCCTCTTCCTCTGCACGGGCAGGACGCCCGCTAGACATGTGA
>JAUHWE010000126.1 GCA_030424825.1 Verrucomicrobiia bacterium | reverse complement strand
CGCCCGCTGCTCCCAAAGCAATTCGCCGTCTATGTAAATTCTTAAATAGGATCCTTGCGTATGCGCATTGTCCACTTCACCCGAAAATGACAGAACTGCCGGCCCCGTCGTTTCGATCGACAAAGACTGCTCAATCCCTGCACCGGAAACGGTAAGGCTCTCGTCTTCAAGGATCCAAGCATGCGTCCCCGAACCTTCCCAAACAGATCCCTCAAACTCCAATTCCTGCTCAGCGCCACTTAGTTGCGTAAGAAACAGAAAAATCGCTGCCGTGCCTAGTGCACCACATCGTATCGCCTTTGAAAACCAGCCCCCCAAAGCCCCAGCCAAAAACGAAACGGATTGCCAAAATCTAACGAGTTTCTCATCAAAACTTAAACGTCGAATCATTTTGCCTCTTCTGCCTTTCTTATTCGAGCATACTGCTTGCAACCTCCTTTGTCAGCAAGTTCCCCGATACCCCACTTATCGAGCAACCAATCATCGCTTTCGAACAACGGAGCTCTCTTCCGTTGACTGTACGCAAGGTTCAACAAAGCCGCTACGTTGCACTCGAGGTAGGTATTCATAAAGAGTTGGTAATCTAGCAGCCCCTCATGAGGTTGCCAGAGCAAGACAATGCAACAACAAGCAGGGCCTAGAATCTAACCGCTTTTACACAAAACATAATCCGATGCAAGGCTTCACCAATGGAACCTTCAATTAAATCATTCTCCGCTGATAGCTCTCCCCAGTTAGACTCTCTCCCATACCAAATTGCATGAAAGAATCTTTAATCAAGTTGCTACCTAAGGGATTATGGGTTAAACACGCTTGAATCGTCAAATGGTGGAAAGTGTTGATCCATAGCTGTACTCAAGATTCATCAAGCATCTCGCTGTCGAGTCGTATTCAAGAAAGTAAAAATATTCAGGAGTTTCGAGAAGCACGTACACAAGGGCTCGTTCGCTGAATACGCTCTACCGGAACAGGAGGAACACCACATACATTGTCTCTTTCGAACTGATCGAAACCTTCCCGTTGACCACGTACTGATCATCAAGCCTACACGGACAAACGATACGTCGATTCTCTTGCGCATCTCTTGCAGTGATTAGACATTCCGGACACGCTTGTCTCAAACGATCCCATAGCCTAAAAGATCCTTTTGTTGCTGGAAAATCCTCGTCCCGACAACGAATAGCATGAGGTCATTTTATCGCACCTTCAGACAGGTTGAAACCGCGATTTTCCCCATAGCCTTGGAATGACCAGCACAATTTTCTGTAGCTGCATTTGAATTGACTCTTCATCCACAGGCAGGAAATCTTTAAATATATGAAATCCCTCTTAAGTATCCTTCTCTTTATCACCCCTTTATATATCTACGGACAATCCAGTCACGAAACAGATGCTCGGTTGAACGCTTATTTTGAAAGCAACCCGCAAGCCGATTATAATTACGATGGGATATTGACCGAGCAGGAAGCCTCGAAGCATCGCAAAATAGAGAACTACGCTGCAAAGCAAAGAAGCCAATTAGCAAAGATGCCCGAAAGGACACTCGCAGAGCATGCGTATGGCCCCAACTGGAGAAACACCTTGGATTTCTGGAAAGCGGATTCGAGTGAACCCACTCCGATTGTGCTCTTTTTTCATCCGGGAGGTTTTGTCGGGGGCGACAAGTCCAGGTATTACGGAGACCCCCTTGCCATGGCCTGTCTGGAGAACGGAATTTCAGTCGTTATGGCAAATTATAGATACGTCACCCAAGCCCCATTCCCCGCATCACATATGGATGCGGCCCGGGTGATTCAATATGTGCGCTATCATGCCGCATCGTGGGGAATCGATCCCAGCCGCGTGGCAATGACAGGCAGCAGCGCCGGAGGAAACATGTCTGTATGGCTGGCCGTTCACGATGACCTTGCAGATCTCAATAGCAATGATCCCGTATCACAGGAATCAACACGGCTCACGACCATTATCGGCTTCAATTCTCAAACGAGCAACGACCCCTTTTTCATCTGGGACAAAATCTATCAAGGCAACGATGCCCATAGCTCCACCTACGACTTCTATGGAATCAAACGGATGCCCATCGATGCGTTTAAGGAAAAGCTGGCAGAACCTAGGTATCGAAAAATTGCCCACAAGGCAACGGCTCTGAATCATGTTTCCAGCGATGATCCTCCGGTTTTCCTAATCCATCCTGAAAGCTTGAGTGAATGGAATGGCCAGCCGCTTCCCTCCGATACGGCACAATCGAAATACGCCCATCATATTGCGTTTGGAAAGTATTTCAAAGACCACTACGACGAAATCGGCCTGCCCTGCAAAATTAAGGGCGTGAAAGAGGCTTCCGTCGAAGAGCAGATGGATTGGCTCCGCAAGTGGTTTTCCATGAAATAGCATTACGCGTCGAGCGGATAGTGAGGTATTTCTCTTAAACAGATGGCAGGGCGCCGCCATCGCTTCAGAGAAGGAGTGTGATCGACTATGCTACCAGCGTTTGCATCTACAAAAAGCCAATATCGTCGATCAGCCAGGGTCTGCGAGCGGAAATGATCCATTGCCTATTTCTGCCAGTGGTCTTGTCCCAATGTTTGGAACTACTCCCCCTGAGCGTTTCGTTCTTGGGCGGCCCGCCAGCCGTCAAGGTCACCGTGGGGCTCTAGGTCAGAGTAGCGGATGAGCTTGACCGCGTGTTCCAGACGATGTCTAATTCCAGATTGAATTTCGTTGTTATCCGAATTTCTCCACCCAACCTTCATGACCTTACTCCAACTAGCTCTCGATGCATCGCAGCTTCTATTATGGGCGATTTTGGTTTATTGTTCTCTTTTGAGCGGTCCCTTTCCGTTTGAGAACCTTTCGATCAACGAATTTGAATTGGTGACCCTTTCGAACGCGAGCAACAATGAGGTCGCATTCGCTGGCAAACCTTGTGTGTTTCCGTTTTAACACCACTGGATCAGAGAAAAGACGAATGCGAAGATTAAGAAATACTGGATTGGTCAATCTAGGCAGAATCGCTTTCAGCTCTTTTGTCGTGACCTGTTTCGCGTGTGCGGGTCGATCGGAATCTTTATTGGACGTGCTGGTGCTCTATACCGATGAGGTAGAGTCCTATTACAGTGGGCCCGATGGAGTTCGGGCTCATATACAGGGCAGCTTTTCGAATGCGAACGTCGCGTTTGAAACCAGTGAGATTGCTATTCAATTAAGAATCAGCGGAATTGAGAAAATCGATCATTCGGAAAGCAGCGACGATATGGGCGTCGATCTGAATTTTATTACGGAATCTAGCGCCGTGGCGAACTTGAGAAATCAAGCTGGTGCGGATTTAGTTTGTCTGTTTCGAAACGGTTCAGCCGGCAATGTGTCGGGAACGGCATGGCTCCTTGACAAAGTGAGCGGGGACCCCTCGCGGGGATTTTCGGTTGTCTCGGCGCAGGGTGCATTTTGGAATCTGTCCCTACCACATGAGATTGGACACAATCTTGGCGGGGCGCACGATCGAGACAATTCCGAGAATGGAGGACTGTATCCATATTCCCATGGCCATCGATATAAGGGATTCGAATCAGTCGAATATAGAACAATCATGGCTTACGCTCCGGGAAAGATGGTCAATATATTTTCAAACTCCGAGAAACACTATTTTGGGGGACTGACAGGCGTGGCATCCGGAGACGAGGCAGCGGACAATGCAAGAGGCTTCAATGAGATCGCTTCAACGGTTGAAGCCTACCGGGATCATATTCATCAAATGCCCATCGCATTCGCAGGAAACGATGTTTTCACGGAAGACGCGAACGAAATCATAACTCTTGACGGCTCGCTTTCAGAAGCTGAGGGAGAAATCGTTTCATGGCATTGGTCTTGGAATGGAGGAAGCGCTTCAGGCTGGAAAGTGGAAGAGACCTTCCCGATGGGAAAGACGGTAGTGACTCTCAAGATCGTTGATGACGAGGGATATTCTAGCGAGGATGAAGTGGAAGTAACGGTACTCGCTCCTTCTTTTGTCCATGCCGTGGAAGCTGGAGCGAATCATAGCTTTTTCTTGAAGCGTTCTGGAATCGTCTATGGAGCTGGAGGAAACGCAGAAGGACAACTGGGCGGCGTGGGAACCAATTTTTCCAATAACCCCACTCGAGTGAATCTGGGCAACGTGGTTTCGTTGTCCGGAGGGGCTGAACACAGTCTCTTCGTTCGAAACGATAGCTCCGCTTGGGCCGTTGGTAACAATGAATTTGGTCAATTGGGAGATGGTACCACTATCGAAAGAAGAATCCCGGTCGAAATCTTTTCGAACGAGATAGCTCAGGTCGCTGCGGGAACGAAGCACAGTCTTTTTTTGAAAACCGATGGTTCTCTCTGGACGGTCGGCGATAGCGACTTTGGTCTAGTGGCTACTGATGGGGCTGAATTTAGAACCTCTGCGGTAAAAGCGGTAGATGGAGGAGTGACTTCTATTTGGGCTGGCCCCAGTCACAGTCTGTTCATCAAAAGCGATGGATCGCTATGGGGCGGAGGCTATAACTCTAACGGGCAATTAGGCGATGGGACGCGGCAAACTCGAGTTGCTCCTATTGAAATTATGCCATCGGGAGTTTCGGCCGTGTCTGGGGGAGATTTCCACACGTTAATATTAAAGAACGACGGCTCATTGTGGGTTACAGGAAGAAACCACTATGGCCAGCTTGGCGATGGCACTAAGAAAGATCGGAACAGACCGATTATGGTAATAGATTCTGAAGTGTCCGCTGTTTCTGCGCGCGGAAACCACAGTCTGATATTGAAGACCGACGGTTCGCTTTGGGTAATGGGGCAAAACTGGTTCGATTTGGATAAATCAGGATGGCCCAACAGCTTGGCATTGGAACCGACTCTCTTGTTCGCCTCAGGTGTCTCTTCCGTTTCCGCTGGACAAGAATATTGCTTGATACGTAGAGACGATGGGTCCATCTGGGCAGGAGGAAGGAACCGCTTGGGGCAATTGGGAGTTGGGAATCTCGAGGATCCGACGCTATTCGGCCTTATTTTCGATGCGGAAAGCGAGCGGCAAAATTCGGGGCCAATCGCAGATGCGGGTCCTGACATTTTGGATATCGATGGTGACGGTGATGGGACAAGCAATGTTACACTCGACGGATCGCAATCAACAGACGACTGGCAATTGAGTTCGTGGAATTGGAGCTGGCCGGGTGGAACAGCGAAAGGTGAAATCGTTACGATTCCTCTAAGTACCGGTGTCAATGAGGTTATGCTGACAGTGAGCGATGATGATGGCCTTTCTCATTCTGATAGCATTTTCGTGACGGTTCATCCCCAAACCAGAGTCAAATCCATATCAGCCGGAGATCACCATAGCTTGATATTGAAACAAGACGGCTCCCTATGGGCTGCCGGCGACAATGCCAATGGCAGGCTTGGCGATGGTACAGATGAGGAGCGAAGAGAGTTTCAGATGATTTCATCTTCGGGCATTTCTGCGATTGCTGCAGGATACAAACATAGCCTCTTTTTGAAGCAGAATAGTTCGCTCTGGGGAATGGGAAGTAACGAGTATGGTTCACTAGGAAGCGAGGTCATAGCAAGCAGCTATTCTCCGATAGAGTTAGTAGAGAGTGGCGTAAGAAGTATTTCAGCGAGGTTTAATAGCTTCTTCATCATGGAGGATGGTTCCCTATGGGGGATGGGACCCAATGAGAATGGCCAATTAGGAGACGGGAGCGAAGAAGATCGTTGGGCCCCGACCAAGGTGGTCAATAGTGGTGTGACGAAAGTATTCACGGGTCGCGATCACAATATGTACATAAAGTCTGACGGCTCGCTCTGGGCAATGGGTTCGAACAATTTTGGGCAGTTAGGCGACGGATCTACGATCAATCGAGCATTGCCTGTTGAGATCTTTAGCTCCGGCGTTCTAGAAGTCGCACTAGGGAGAAGCTATAGCCTGATTCTTAAAAACGACAGCTCTCTGTGGATCTGCGGTGTGCTAGATGGGCAAGCGGTCGAACACACACCCGTCCCGTTCAACTTAGTTCCGGAACCTGTGGAATCAGTGGCTTCTTCTGATGCACATTATTTCGTTTTAATGAAGGATGGCTCCCTTTGGGGCGGAGGAGATAATTACAACGGACTGTTTGGCGACGGGACGAAAGAGGATCGCACAGTTCCTTCCGAAATAATGGCAACAGGAGTCAAGGCAGTCTCTACCGGTAATGACCATTGCTTGATATTGATGAAGGATGGAGCCCTTTGGGGTGCTGGAGCAAATTCTCGGGGTCAACTCGGATTGGACTCCAAAACCCAGTCGATTCTACATACTGAAATTATCCCTAAACTTAGCATCAACGGGCTGTTGGCTTGGTTAAATGGATACTTCACTCAAAACGAAATAGATGCATTCGGAGATGCTCCAGATTTGGCGGACCCCGATCTCGATGGTTTGAGCAACGATGAAGAAAACCGATTTGGACTCAACCCGTCAGAACCCTTCGATCCATTTACCCAGAGCGAGACCAGCTTTTTCGTTGAAGATGGTAGTCTGATGACAATGACCGGACCGTTTGCAAGCGGTCTTCAATATATAATTTGGGGATCGGAAGATTTGATCAATTGGAAGAAATTGACGTATCCATCATTTGAACGCGATGAGATGCTTTTATTCAAATTAGCAAATGATCAAAGCCTCTTCTACCGAGTAGAGATTTCCGATTAGCAAAGATAGCTGTGGGGAAAACAATATTCGTATAAGGCTTCATTATCGGAAAAGACAAGGTAACGGTCTAAAGCATCCCCGGGCAAGCACTCGATTGCGTCAACTTCTGGCGCGGCACTTTGCCGACTGGCTGGAGCGTGCAGTGAGGTATTTCTCAAAAATAGATGGTAGAGGCGATCAGCTTGCACCGCCATCGCTTCAGCGAAGGAGGGTGATCGCCTATGCGACCAGCGTTTGTATCTACAAAAAGCCAATATTGTCGATCAGCCAGGGTCTGCGAAACTTTATAGATTATGCCTGTAGGTTTTCAGTGCGCCTGCGATAATGGGCTTTGCCCACTCTGCCGTGCCGGAAAGGTCATCGGGACCGACAATGCTTCCGGCCTCGACATTAAGCAGCAATTGGGGTTTGGGCGGTTTACCCGCATAGGGATCCGCCTCAATGGAGTTGTCGTAAAGCCGAAGACTGTGCAAGCGAGGCAGCAATCGGATAAGGCTTCTACGGCTGCTATCCCATCGTTTCCGAATTTCGGATACGGGAATATCATGTCCACCGCGGGCCACGCGTGCCTTGACCCGAGCGATGTTCAACTCGACAGATCCCAACCCAGCGTACCAGACCTTCACCTTTATCCCCTTCTCCGCTGCTTTCATCAGCAAGCTTGTGATCGTGTTGCCACCGAGCGTTGTCTCGAATGCGAACGTCTCCTTTCTTGAGATCGCATTCTCCAGCAGCTCCCTACCCAAGGTCCAAGCATGACTGTTGGCGATAAAGGGTGTCATGTTCGGATGAATCTCGCGCAAAGCTTGAGCTGCCC
Organism: Verrucomicrobiia bacterium; assembly: GCA_030424825.1. Taxonomy (GTDB): domain Bacteria; phylum Verrucomicrobiota; class Verrucomicrobiia; order Opitutales; family Opitutaceae; genus Pelagisphaera. The sequence goes on along the minus strand of JAUHWE010000126.1, from coordinate 2,410 downwards.
TTTCGGGATTGTAATAGGTAAGCCCAATACTCTCGATCGCAGCGCCCCCGATGCTGCTTTTCCCAGAGCCATTGATTCCCGCAAGGACGTAGATCGCCGTATCCGGCATTACTGCCCTTTTGCCTGCTTAACAGCCGTCTTGCCCAGATCCTCGGACGATGCATTGAAAGCGTCTTCGTACCCTGCCTTAGCCTTGTTGGTCTGCATAGCAGAAAAACGGGCATCGTAGTCCTGGCGCAAAATTTCTAGTGGATCTCGTGTCGCAAGCTCAGCGATCATCTGGTCGTACAATTCAGCGGACAAAAGAATCGCTTCCCGCTTGCGGTTACGGGTAATGCTCACCGCTCCACTCTGCAACGCCTCGTTGAAGACCCCTTTAAATGCATTCTTCAAGGTGGACGCGGGCGAGCTCGGCAACTCCCCAGAGGGGGACAAACGATGGAGATTATAAGATCCAGACATAATGGCTATATTTGCTATATTTGCCATTTTGTCAAATACTAAGTTTGTGCCTGATACCTGTCCCCGCATTCCTCTGAATTGAGCTTGGGGCAACTAAACTTACGCGGAAATAATCCCTCAGGAGAGCGAATCGCTTCGCCCGTTGCCCCCGCCGTCATCGACCCATCGGGGTCCTCGACAAACTAATGGGAAAGGAATCCGCTGCGATTCAATTGGGTTGCGTTGTCATAAGCCAAAAACTGGCTGCAATGATCGCCTCGATTACTGCCGGCGTTGGGCTTGCAGGTAGGTTCGAATTTCTTGGCCGGTGGCAATGCCGTCGTTATCAGCGTCCACCTCGTCGAACGGTTCCCAGCCTTTCGCTTCTTCCTTGGTGAGCTGTTCGTCTCCATTTATATCCATTTCCCGGAGACGCGCACCAATACCCGCTCGATTCGTGTTCGAATCCGGATCGGAGGCGATGGCGTTGCGGCGATCGCCTTCACGATCATTGAACGTCGTGCCGGGCTGGGAGAAAAAACGTTCGAGAAACGCTTGCTCGTTGTAGCCCTGCGCCTCAGCCAGCTGGACGATGAGCAGTTCTTGGGAGGGAATGATGTAGAGTTTCTGCTTTCCCTTGCCTGCGGCCATAACCATGTCTTCCGGGGCCACGTGCCGTCCGCTCGAGTTGAGCCAGAAAGTCAGCCCGTAATTGGGGTTGGCTTTCGTGCCGTCAAAACATTGTTGAAGCGCGTTTTTGGATACAATCTTCTCACCGTTCCACATTCCCCCTTCGAGAACAAACAGCCCGAACTTGGCCCATTCCCGGGCGGTGACGAAGGCGCCGGATGGAAACTGAATAGCGCCATCATCGTCTTTTCTCCAGAACTCGATCGTGAGTCCGATGGGATCCAGCAATTTCCGCTTCAGGTAGGCCTCTACGCTTTCATCCTGCGGGGACAACTTGCGTTTCATCAACTCGCCCCAAACCTGGAAAGGGATCGGGCCATAGGAGAACGACGTTCCCGGCTTTCCTTTCGAAGTGGCCATCGCAACCGCTTCCTTTCCACTCGGGACGCTGCCGTTGTCACCGCCGTCGATCCCGCTAGACAAGGTGATCAACTGGCGGATGGTAATCCTGGAGAGGCGCTTGTCATCCTTCCACTCCGTGATAGTGTCGGACACCCTTTCATCGAGATCGATAATCCCCTCTCCCTCGGCTATGACCGCCAACACGCCCGAGAAGCTCTTGGTTCCACTGGCCAGACGGTGCCCCCTGCGCGCCGTGTGACCATTGTAGTACTCCTCGAAGATCAACTCGCCTTGGTGATAAACTAGCAAGGCATGGCCATTGCGCGATTCGAGGTACTTCGCCGCCGCCTCGATGTTGAATGTTTCCGCTAAGACCGAACCGCCCATCAAAAGACCGAAGAATATAAAAGCGCCCCAACTTTTCATAAACTTATTGTGGAGACAATCGGAGCGATGGCCAGCGTTCTTTCTTTGCGGGAGTCGTACCCCTGTCTTCCAGAATATCCATAATGATACGAAGTCGCTCTCATTATAAGTCAAACGCCTAGACAATCAGATGGGCATTAATCTGGAAACGACGACTGAACAAATTCAATTACGCAGCAGACCCTGACAAAGTAATTTGCATTCCCTCCTCGCTTGAATGAATCTTATTTCCGAATTAGAAAATCAAAGTTTGAATCAAGAGAATCAAACGGAAAGCGCCCTATGAGAATCATCGACTGCGACATCCATCAGGCATGGGTGGAGAACAAAGAGGTCCTGGATCGTTTGCCGGCGGCCTTTCGGCAACCCGGATGGTTGCTTCCTGGCAGCCATCTGCCTAATCCCATCGGGGTGACACGCGCGGACGCGGTCGGGGCGAAAGGAGAAGTGGCGGGATCCTCTCCGGAGAAAATGATTGAGCAACATCTCAATCCATTCGGCATCGAGAAGG
>JAUHWE010000795.1 GCA_030424825.1 Verrucomicrobiia bacterium | reverse complement strand
TCCCGAGTTGTAACAAAGAAGTGGCCTGCGTTTGGCACTCATACTCTCCCACGTTTCCCGAAACCGCAAAAGAGCGTTGGGGTTTCCGATTAAGGTCCCATCGACGTCGGCAGAAAATAATCGAACAGGAAAAGTGTCTGCGGTCTTGAGTTGAATTTCTGGTTCTTCTGCTTTCGTTGTGATCATAGATGGGGATACTGATATTATCTGGTTAGCTTTGTATCTGGCGTTTGCTTTATAAGAAAGTTGTCTTGAGGGATCTGTGGGACTCCTGGGCCGCTATTAGCTGCTGGGCAATTCCTGACCAGGTGAAAAGGCTTCGCGCTTTCCGGGATCCCCGATCTGAGATGCGGTTGCGGAGGCCGGGAAACTTAAGAATCTTGGCGATGCTCAGCCCGAAGTCCTGTGCATCAAACGAATCTGCGAAAAGAGCTTCGACGCCGTATACTAGTGTTCGATACAAGCCTCCATTGGTCGTCACAACACAAGGTGTTCCGCAAGCCATCGCCTCAACTGCGGTCATTCCAAAGGGTTCGTATCGGCTCGGTAGGCAGAAAACGTCGCTGGCGCGATAGAAGTCTGCCATGGCCTCGTCGGGAAGGGAAGTGCCGATCGTTACTTTTTCTTCTAGCCCATGCTTTTTTACTCTGGCCACAATGTCGCTCAGCATCGGATCTTCTGTGGCTTCCTCCGATTCCGACCCGAGTGCCATGTAAAGATAGGCGTTGGGATCTCGCTCGCTTACGACCGCGAATGCGTCAACAAGGAGATCGAAACCCTTGTTTCGGCTGAGTCGCCCTACAGAAGTTATGACTCGTTTTCCATTGAAGCTCAAATTTTGTCGAATGGAGTCTCGGGATGCTTCACTAACCGGGAAGAAACGACTGTCGTCGTAGCCTGGCGGAATCATAACGATTTTGTTGGAAGAGATTTCATAGTCGTCCTTAAACAAATCGACTTGTATCGGAGTGGTGGCGACGAGGGTATTGCAATTTTTATAGATTGTCTGTTCATGGCGGATCCGCTCCGTGAAATTGTAGACTTCTTCAAATTTGTCGGTGTTTTCAGGGAAATCCTCCGACATTTTTTTCTGTTTCCAGGTCCCGATCGAATGAGGCGTGTGAATATGGGAGACCCCTGTTGACTCGGCGAGTGCCTGCCCCACAATCCCGGCATCCCAGTAGTGGCTATTTATGAAGTCATACACGAGATTCTCTCGCTCGATTATCTCTCTGGTTCGAGAAATGTATTCCTGAAGGGAATGGTAGAGATACTCCTTGGGTATGAATTCAGTGTTGCCACAGGGTACGCGCCTTATGGTGACGTTCTGACTAACTTTCTCTTCGGCAGATTGATCTTCGAATTTTCGAGTCCAGATATCAACTACGTATCCTAGTTCACCTAGCTTCTTAGAGAGTTCTAGCACGAACACGACTTGACCCCCCGTATCTGGCAATCCCAGGGGTGGTTCAGGCGCAACGTAGCCGTGGGTGGATATCATGGCAATGCGTCCGCGGAAGCGATCCTGCGGCGTGTAGTTCGAGTTGGGCGAAAGGATGGCCCTAGATTCTTCAAGCATGTCTAGTATTCGATTTTATAATTCGGCTTGCACTCCGGTGCAAGCTGCTGTTTTCACGCAAATTCCATGCCAAGTGACTCTCTGCTGCTTGGGTTAGTTAGAACCGTGCGTTGTGCACGGGGATTGGTTTCACGCATTGCAAACCGCAAATATTTTAGGCTAGAACGGTTAGACCTACGATGGTAGGTTTTCATGTAGATCGTTTCGTCGAAAAAGGGCTACTGAGGCGACACTCATCCCGATCGATGATTTTCCCGACTACGCCAAGACTGTGCGACTGGTAGACAGATGCCTTACCGCTTGAAGCAATCGGAGAGATTTAGTATTGGAACACATTATAGGTCTACTTTGTTGTATATCAAACTATTCTCATTGG
>JAUHWE010000125.1 GCA_030424825.1 Verrucomicrobiia bacterium | reverse complement strand
GGGGATTTTCGGTACAGCGGCGACACTCGATGGGGAAAGCGCCTTTGAGGTGGAGAGCGATGGAGCGTTTGCCAGCGAGCACCGGTTCAGCGTGAGTTTTTGGGTCAAGCCGGATTCAGTCGATGAAGGGGTGATCCTGTCGCGGCAGGACGACATCCAGAGGCGTCCAGGAATCGCGGCGGAGTTCAAGGACGGGCATTTGCAGTTTTATATCATTACTCGATGGATCGCGGGTGTCGGCGCCATTGAAACTCTGCAAAAGCAGGTCCCCGGCGAGTGGATGCATGTCGCTCTCGTCAATGACGGTACAAAGCGTGCCCAGGGCATGCGGATCTTTGTAAATGGCGAACGGGCGGATACGCGGATCCTACACAACTCGAACAGCAACGACGGGCAGTATGCGAAGAATGCCCAGTTCCGTATTGGCGGGGGCGTGTTCGGGGCCGGTTTCCAGGGGCAGGTCGACGAGTTGAGAATCTATACTCGGGAATTGTGGGACGATGAGATCGCCATCCTAGCAGAGCCCTTGGGCATTCGGGAGATCGCCTCGAAGGATCCGTCCCGGCGATCCGCATCGGAGGGTGCAAAGCTTCGCGCCTACTTTTTAGAGAATGAGGCGCCGCAGGATTTCAGCGATTTGTATTCAAGGCTTTTTGACAAACGGAAAGACAGGACGCTCTACTTTGATTCGCTTCCAACCACGATGGTCATGCAGGAGCTGCCCGAGCCAAGAGAGACCTTTGTGCGGAAACGAGGCGTCTACAACCAGCTTGGTGAAAAGGTGGAGCGGAAGCTTCCTGAGGCGATTTCGAGCCCAGGCCAGTCGTTTTTGCCGAATCGCCTAGGCCTGGCCCAATGGCTTGTGAGCGGCGATCACCCTCTGACCGGGCGCGTGGCGGCCAACCGTTACTGGCTCAAGTATTTTGGGAGAGGGTTGGTCAAAACGGCGGAAGACTTCGGCATTCAGGGCGAGCGGCCGAGCCACCCGGAGTTGCTGGACTGGCTTGCCGACGAGTTCGTCCGCTTGAATTGGGACATAAAGGCGATGCAAAAGTTGATCGTCACCAGCGCGACCTACCGGCAGTCATCGAGAATGACTCCCGAACTGCTCGAGCGTGACCCCAGCAATATCCTTTTGGCGAGAGGGCCTCGCGAGCGGCTTTCGGCCCACGCGACTCGGGACCAGGCCTTGGCGGTGAGCGGCTTGCTGGTGGAGAAGGTAGGGGGTCCTTCGGTCAGCCCTTACCAGCCTGACCGTTTCTGGGAACTGTTAAGCAACATGAAGTACAAGCAGTCCTCGGGCGAAGACTTGTACCGGAGAAGCCTGTACACAATCTGGAAGCGTACCATCCCGCCGCCTTCCATGGCCGTGCTGGACGCGGCGGACCGTGAGTCCTGCATCGTCTCGACCAAACGGACCAACACGCCCTTACAGGCACTTGCCATGCTGAATGAGAAGGCGTTCGTGGAGGCCGCTCGGAATTTCGGGCAGAGAATCTTGAGTGAAGGGGGAGACTCGCTTGAATCGCAGGTGGATTTCGCCTTTCGTTCGGTGACGGGCCGTTATCCGAGTGAGCGAGAGCATGCATTGCTTAAAAACGCGTATCGAGAGTACCGCGACGAGTTTAACGGTGAACTGGATGAGGCTAATAAGCTTATCCGAATTGGGGAGTCGAAGCCGGATAGCAGTCTGGACCCCATACAGCTGGCGGCGGCGACGACCTTCGCCAATGTGCTTCTGAATTTAGACGAAGTGATAACTAAGGAGTAGAACGAAATGGAGAATTGCGACAATCATCCCCGCCGCCCGCTTATCGATGGCGAATGCCATAACTATTCACGGCTTTCCGAGAATCCGCTTACGATGACCCGTCGTCAGTTTTTTGGGAAAACGGCCAAGGGGCTGGGGAGCGTGGCGCTGGCCTCCTTGCTCAATGAGAATCTCTTCGCTGACCAGTCGGGTGCTGGCGGCCTCCCTGGATTTCCGAATTTCGCCCCCAAGGCAAAACGGGTGATCTACTTGTTCCAGTCAGGTGGGCCATCGCAGCTCGACATGTTTGACTACAAGCCGAACCTGGATGGGATCCACGGCCAGGAAGTGCCGGAATCCGTATTCAATGGGCAGCGACTGACGGGAATGACGGCGGGCCAAACGTCGTTTCCCGTGGCCCGGTCGATCTACAACTTCGAGCAGGTAGGGCAGAGCGGGCACTGGCTGAATACCGATCTCATGCCCCATTTGGCCAAGGTGGCGGACGAGCTTTGCATCATCAAGTCCATGCATACGGAGGCCATCAATCACGATCCAGCCATCACCTTTTTCCAGTCGGGATTCCAGCTGGCAGGCCGGCCGAGTATAGGGGCTTGGTTGTCTTACGGGCTGGGAAGTATGAACAAGGACCTGCCGACTTTCGTGGCCATGACGTCAAGTGGTTCGGGCACGGGGGGCCAGCCGCTATACGACCGGCTGTGGGGAGCGGGCTTTCTCCCCTCGAAGCATCAAGGGGTGAAGTTCGCTGGGGGAAAAGACCCCGTATTGTATTTGAATAACCCGGACGGGATGAGTTCCAGGCTCCGCCGCAAGACGCTCGACCACATCGCGGCCCTAAACCAGATGAAGTTCGACGACTACGGGGACCCTGAGATCGAAACACGGATTTCGCAGTACGAGATGGCTTTCCGGATGCAGACTTCGGTACCCGAACTGACCGATGTGTCGACCGAGCCCGATAGCACTTTCGAGCTCTACGGCGAAGACGCCCGTAAGCCGGGGACATACGCCAACAACTGCCTGCTCGCCCGCCGCCTCGCCGAGCGCGACGTACGCTTCATCCAGCTTTTCCACCGGGGCTGGGACGCCCACAACAACCTGCCGAATGTGAAAAAGCGCCAGTGTGGGTCGACGGACCAGGCCTCCGCCGGGCTGATCCAGGATCTCAAGCAGAGGGGCCTGCTCAAGGACACCCTGGTAGTCTGGGGAGGGGAGTTTGGCCGGACGGTGTACTGTCAGGATGAGCTGACGGACAAGACCTATGGCCGGGACCACCATCCCCGCTGCTTCAGTATGTTTATGGCGGGGGGCGGCTCTAACCCCGGCATGAACTACGGGGAGACGGACGACTTTAGCTACAACATTGCCAAGGACCCTGTGAGCGTCCACGATCTTCACGCGACGATACTGAACCTGCTTGGCATCAACCACAAGAAGCTCACCTACAAGTTCCAGGGACGCCATTACCGGCTCACCGATGTTCACGGCAAAGTAATCAAGTCGTTGTTGGCGTGACTTTTTTGGTCTGATCCAACGTACTCTTGTGAACCTATTCAATTATGAGATTTTGCACTCGATTTTTTTTCGTCTTTCTAAGCGTATTCTACCTTAACCTGTTTACGCAGGCTGCGGGCCCCAACGTATTGATTATACTCGTAGATGACATGGGCTATGGAGACCTGGGGTGTTTCAATCAGGATTCCAAGATTCCGACGCCGCATATCGACCAGCTAGCGAGCGAAGGCATGCGTTTTCGCGATGCCCATGCTCCGGGACCTCTCTGCCACATGTCTCGCTATGGTCTTATGACTGGACGGTATCCGTTTCGTATAGACGTAGGCGTTTGGCCGCGACTGCCGCTGATTGCCGATGGGCAAATGACAATCGCTTCTTTGCTCAAGGCTCAAGGATACCGTACCTCCATGGTTGGAAAATGGCATCTCGGGTTTAAGGAAAATGGTTACGAGAACCCGCTCCCGGGCGGGCCGATTGGCTGTGGATTCGATACCTTCTTCGGTATTCGAGCGTCGACCGACATCCCCCCGTATTTCTACATTCGAGACAATATGGCGATCAGTCCTCCGACTGATTATATCGAGCGACGCCAAAGTGAAGGGTGGACCAATATTCAGGGAGAATTCTGGCGCGAAGGTGGAATCGCTCCTGGATTGGAGCTAAAAGACGTCTTGCCGCGATTTTCGAATGAGGCGATCGAGGTCATCGAGGATCACTCCCGGATTGGAGGGCGAAATCGGGATCCTTTGATGCTTTATCTCGCTTACCCAGCTCCCCATACCCCGTGGCTGCCTTCTCCCGAGTTCATTGGCAAAAGCGGCGCTTCGATGTACGGCGATTTTGTGATGATGGTAGATAACGAAATCGGAAGGGTGCTGAGCGCCTTGGAACAAGCCGATATGGATGAGGATACGATGGTTATTTTTACCTCCGACAATGGGCCGGTCTGGTACGACAGTGATGTCGAGCGATTCGGCCACGATTCTTCAGGTGGATTGCGCGGAATGAAATCCGATGCATGGGAGGCAGGTCACCGGATGCCCTTCATTGTTCGCTGGCCGGGTGAAGTCAAAGCGGGCAGTGCTAGTGACCATCTGGTTTGCTTCACCGATCTGCTGGCGACATTTGCCGATATTCACAATGTGAGGCTTCCTAAGGCAGTGGGTCCCGACAGCTTTAGTTTTCTGCCGGCACTGAAGCAGAAGAAGCCCAGAAAAACTCCTACCAGGGAATCAATCGTCATGAAATCAGGTAGTGGTGGACTTATGACAATTCGCTCCGGTGACTGGAAATTTATTGAGGGGCGAGGTTCTGGTGGATTTTCGGATCGCGTCAGAGGGGCTGATCCGCTTGCTGCCGGAAGCGGTGGGGGCACGGGTACCTCCGTGGATGAAGGACCTGAGGCTCAGCTTTACCTGCTGAGCGAAGATATCGGGGAAACCAATAATCTGTTTAGCGAGAATCCGGAAGTGGTTTCCCGTCTCCGCAGAGAGATGGACCACATCGTCCAGTCGGGCAGCAGTCGGTAGCTTACTCCTGATATGATTCATTCAACCGCAATTGTTTCTCCAAACGCTCAGATTGGAGAAAACGTAGAAATTGGTCCCTACGCCATCGTCGAAGAGGATGTCAGAATAGGGAGCGGCTCGAAGCTGGAGAGCCATTCCGTTGTGAAGAATGGGGCCCGTATTGGAAGCAATGTTTCGGTCGGAAACTACGTGGTGATCGGTGGCTTGCCTCAGGACTTGGGATTTGATCCGGCCACACCCACGTATGCGGTTATTGGCGACGGTACGGAACTGAGAGAAGGAGCGACGGTGAACCGGGCGACAAGACCCGAGGGTTCCACCATAATAGGGGAGAAATGCTATTTGATGGCCCAGTCGCACGTGGGGCACGATTGCGTGCTCGGTGAGCATGTGGTGCTTGCCAATGTGGCGATGGTCGCTGGATTTGTGGAAATAGGCAGCTTTTCTTTTATGGGTGGAGGAGCGGGTATCCATCAGTACAACCGCATTGGGGAAGGGGTCATGATTGGAGGGAATGCTGCCATCTCGCAGGACATCGCTCCCTTTACAATGGTTGCGGACCGCAATGAACTGCATGGTTTGAATCTGGTGGGCTTGCGGCGTCGGAAGGTATCCCGCGATCATATACAAGCATTGAAGGAATGCTACCGGGCGGTCTTGGTAGAATCGAAAAATGTCAAGCAGACTGCCGCCGAACTATTGCAAGGCCGCTATGGCCGGATTGAAGAAGCGCGACGATTTTTAGAATTCTTCGAGCAGGGAAAACGCGGCTTCGCTCGCGCCCCGCGGAACTAGGCCGCCATTCCTCATTTGCCAAGAGAACTTTGCGAAACCTATATATCCTCATGAAAAATAGAATCCTATTGCTAGTAGTCACCATGCTGCCCCTGTTTTGGGGCTGCTCCAAACCGAAAAACCATCTCGACTCGATAGACGAGGGAAGCGATTGGATCTCGCTCTTCAATGGGAAAACTCTCGAGGGTTGGCGAGGTTACAACGGCATTGACATTCAGGGATCGTGGACAGCCGAGAACGGCGTTCTGCAATTGGAGCCGCTTTCTCCTGACGGTCCTCAGGTGAATATTATTACCGAGGCCGAATACGACGATTTCGATCTTAGATTCGAGTGGAAAGTGGAAGCGGGCACCAATTCAGGAGTCATGTTTCATGTGGGTGAAGGTCCACGAAAACCCTACCTCACTGGGCCCGAGTACCAGATTCTAGACAACCTTGGGTTTCGCAACGGGAAGGGTTTGCCTGTAACGCCGAAGGAATACACGGCGTCCCATTATTCGATTGAGCCACCGACAAGTGACGAAACTAAGCCAATTGGAAGTTGGAATTCCAGTAGAATCCTGGTTAAAGGCAATCAGGTTGAGTACTGGCTGAACGACGTGAAAACTGCTGAGTATGAAATGCACAGTCCGGAGTGGAAAGAGCAGGTGGCTAATTCAAAGTTTAAAAGCTGGGAGCATTATGCGTCCAAAGGGAAAGGGCATATTGGTCTTCAGGACCACGGACATCGTGTTTGGTTTCGAAATCTGAAACTGAAAGAATTGTAGTTGCTTTGTGAACACTAGGTGTGGCCTTGTTGTGGGGAAAAGAAAAGCAAGCTTAAAGATTGAAAGGCTTTTGTCCGCATTGAGTCTCGTGGTGAATGGACTGATAGTGTCCGAGGCAGGAACGAAATGGGATACGGGGTATGATCGTTGACTTGAGTGACTCAGTACACGAACAGGGTGCCTCGCATCGCTCTCCAGTGACCGGGGTAGGAACATAGGTAAACGTAGGATCCAGGTGACGGTGGAGCGTTAAAGGTAATGGTCACTTGCTCGTCTGGATTGACGATACCTATCGATGCGAGGACATGTGGACTCTCAGGAACGTAGCCACGGTCGAGAGCGGAGGGGTCGCCCAGCATTCGATCGGATAGTTCCCCGATTGCCTGGTAGTGGCCTTGATTGGCGAGAACCCAATTGTGAGGCATAAGATCCTCGTTGCTCAAAGTGAGAGTGATGCGTTCTCCCGCTTTTGCGCTGATGCTGCTCATTGAGAATTTTAGACCCGCTTGGGCGGTAAGATATATGAGCCGTCCTGGAAGACCGGCTTCTTCGGTGGGTCTCTTTTGGGGAACGAAAACGTGTTCCTGGATGATCGGTTTGAGAATCTGCGCTTTTTCTATGAGGACAGGATTGAGACTGGGTACATCCTCGAAAGGGGTGCCCAAATCAGAGATTGTGCAGAACAATTGGGTCCTGCTTTGACTGCCATCCGAAAATCCCAATTGAAGTCTCAAGTGGAGTTGCGCGACCGGCTCTAAATCGGGAATTTCGAGGAAAACGGAACGATTGTCGTTGGTGAGATGAGCTGATTGTATGATTATGCGATCGTGCCCAAACTGGTCTGGGTGCTTGACGGAGTATTCAGGAGATCCGTAGCCCATGGAATATCGGTAGTTCCATTGTTGAGCGAAGAAGTGCCCTGGCGTATTGATACTAGCCTTGTCTAGGGGAGTTTCAAAATCGATACGTATTCCATTGGCAAATACTTTAAACCCTACGGGCTCTTTGAATTCTTTTCCGGTATAGCGTATTCGATGGAAGGCTCCATCGTACTGGGCGTAGGTTCCCCATCCGCGAGATCCTACTGCGTACAGCTGGCCGTCCAGAGGATTGATTCTGCCCCGATGGATGCCTGAAAGAAACTCACCTCTCAATGGGACGATTGCTCCGTTGCTTTGGCCCTTGACTCGTTCGTCCCTCAGAACGAGATAGTGGGTGCCGTATCCATAGGAAAAGGAGATTAGTTTTTTATTTAGAGGTCCAAATCTAGTACTGTCTATAAATGTTTGTCCTCCGGTTGAGTTATCGATCCCTCGTGGTATGTAGGCGAGAGGGAGATCGATGTCGCGTTCGTCTTGATGTTTCAAGTACCCGTAAAAGCCCCCTTTGCTAACATCTATAATCATAGAAGAAGGGGTCCATTGGCCTTCCTGCGGAGCCGTGTAGACTCGACCACCCGGAGTTACTGAAAGTCCATTGGGATTACGAATCCCGGATGCTAGTCCCGCGATGTTCTTTCCGTCATGGGAAACGCGGTACACGCCTTTGTTGCGACCTCCAAAATAGAGATTTCCGAGTGAATCTACTTGTAGCCCGGTGTAGTAATCGTGACTCCCTTTGGACGTCTCGAATTTATTGAAAAAGCAGAAATAGGCGTCAAACTCTCCATCCTGATTCAGATCCGATAGACGGGTTATTTGATCACGCCCAATCACGAAAATCTGGTCGTTGAATACCTCGATTCCTAGTGGCTGATGCAAGCCTGATGCGACTCGTCGCCAAGACACGCGATCGAGGGACTCGTTTATTCCCTGAACACGCCATATGTCTCCGAAAAAAGTGGTGACGAAAGCGTCTCCATTTCCTTTGAAGGCAAGCCCGGTCAGAAACATGGGCGAAAGGTAGGGGTTTCCGAGAGGGACGGGTAGATTGTCGATTGCGTATGCGAATTCAGATGGTGACCTACTTCCCCTTAAGGGTAACTCGATAGGCCACTGGCTTGGACCGCCTTCTCGGAAATGAGATAGGGATTCAACCTTCTCGTTACCGAATAAAAAATCAATAGCTTTGCTGTTCTTCGGAGGTTTAAAAACGTATGCATGAAGTAGATACGTGGATTCTGTGGGTTCAAAGTGAACGACAACTTGACCGGCTGAGTCGATGGTTGGATTGAAGGAATTTAAGTCTGAGTTGGTTGCAATTGCTATCGACAGGTTTTCGTCTTCCGACGTAAAAGAAGCGACGGTAGTTTCCGCGAGTCGTTTGATGGACATTTTGCTAGTGGAGAATGACGGTCCGAGTTTGAGCTCCAAGGGCTTCGAGTGCGGTCCGATCTCGATTGCGCGAGCGAAAGCATTGATACCTTGGCTCTCTAGTTGAAAGGGGTGATCCAGGATTTCCGCACCCTGTACTTGGTAGTGGAAGGCGACCATATCCTGGTGTCGGTAATAACCTTTATATACAGTGTCCGTTTCCGGATCTCCGGGAGGGCCAAAGGACCAAGCGAGCAGATTTGCTATTGGTTGCGTGGAATCGCTCTGGGGTTGCATCGTTCCGATGAGGCCCCAGCGAAGGGTGGGGAATTTAACGAAGCCGCCGGTCCACGCTTCCGGGTAGGAAAGGGTTTCAGGATCGAAGACGCAGGACATTTTCGCAGATCCGCCTAAGTGGACAATGACGCCCTTTTTCACATAGTAATCTTCAAAATCAATGATGCCTCCGATTACGGTGCCCGTATCCATCGTATTCCATATGTTGTCCGATTTGTCCATATGGGGATTTTTCCCCCAATGTCCGTAGCGCCCACCATCGAGACCCGGAAATGCGGGCAAAATATCTGGTTCGGGTGCACCCGACAGGTAGAAGTCTGCTTGGCGGGCATAAAAGTCGTATAGTCTCTCTGAATTGATCGATGACTTCGCCTGGCGATAGCTTTCTCTACCATTCGCAGGATCGGCATAGGGGAAGCTTTCCGGCGCCGCGAAGTTTAGATTGATATTGTGGTGTTGGGGTGGATTGTCGTCGCTCGTTCCTTGCGGGTTGCCTAGTAGTATCTCGATCAGGAGCAGAGGTCTTGCAAATGACTTGATTGCTCGAATACAAGCTCTGCGGGAGATTCTAGACATCGTGCAAAAGCTAACTCAGATAGGGGCCTTGTTTGAAAAGGCTGATGACCTGCATTTCCCCCATGGCGGAGAGACCCCATTCACCGAGCTCTCGCCCGATTCCGGATTGTTTGAATCCGCCGAACGGCGCTGAAATATCGGGACGCGTGTGTCCGTTTATTCCTACTCGTCCAGCTTCGAGGCGGTTCGCAATTTTGAGGCCGAATTCCGAGTTTGAAGTCCAGACTGACGCCGATAACCCAAAGGGCGAATCGTTTGCTTTTTGGATGGCTTCCTCAATGTTGTGGTAGGTAATCAGAGGAAGAACGGGCCCGAATTGTTCCTCGTCTACCAGAGCTACTCCATTGTCGACGTTTGATACAAGCGTCGGTGGATAAAAATTTCCAGGACGTGAGGAACGTTTGCCACCACAGAGAATATGACCACCTTTATTGAGCGCGTCTTTGATGGTCTGGTGATGCTCTTGTTCGTCTTTTTGGCGCTGCCCTTTGCCCCTGCCCTGCCCACGATGTACCGT
>JAUHWE010000124.1 GCA_030424825.1 Verrucomicrobiia bacterium | reverse complement strand
GTCTTTAAGATTCGGGATAATGCAACGTATGGTATTGCATTATCCCGTCCGCTTGGGCTTTTAGCGCCGCTTTGATATAAGTTTCTGCGGGAACGCCACTAACGGCACCGATGACTTGCTCTATTATTTCCCGACCAACGGCCTTTTCTTTTAGTCCCGTCAATTGAATCCGGAGTATTTCTAGAAATTCGTCACCATACCTTAAATACGCGTCCAGCATAGCAAAGCGGGCACCGGTAGGATTATTAAAATTAAGCCAGACCTTTGAGTTCTTTCTCGTCTGTTGGGTTTCGCGCTCCTCATCCGGATGCCAGTTCAACGGGTCCAACTCCTCACCTAGAAGGTTTCGGCCGGACTCAAATCGTTGCACCACATAAAAATCGTATATCTCCTTCAGTCCATACATTTGCAAAGCGACCACGTCATTTAGAAAATTGCAAATAGTCGGGTCGAACCATTCGCGATCCTTGACTCGATAGCTGCGATCTTGCAGGTGCTTGAGCAAGGTGCCCGGGATTCTTCCCCTAAACCGAGTCGCCCGCTTTCCAAGCCAGGAAAAGGGGTCATACAAATAGCTGAGATTCTTCACGATCAACTGCTGCAATAGATCAATCTGTTCCTGCACATCCCTTTCACTCGAAACAATAATCGGATAGGACACTTTGACCTCTTTAAAACTCGACGGGCTGATTTGGGTTGGGAGTCCCTCGCTGATATGAAATCCATGATTTGTATCCAGATTCAAGCCCTGCCATTTGTTGATGCGTCTAAATCGATTGCGCGAGCGGACGTTCACCTCCCATTCCGTCAATACGCGCCGCTCCCAACTCAGGGTATCGGGATTGAACCGGATGTTTTTCCCTCGTTCATTTCCTCTTAAGGCGATCTCGCTTAACTCCTCTTGATGCCACACGACCAGCTCCTTGATCTGAAAAAACGGCTTTTCACGCAGGCGGGCTAGAATCCTTCGCTCCTTTAAAAACCAGGAATCATCTTCCACTTTAAAATTTTTTATTCCAAAAGTCGCCGCCAATTCGCCAAGCCTTTTTGTGTGCTCGATCCCAATAGTCATTTGGTGCTCCATGTGCTTCAGTTCGAGGACAAGAAGCATCGTGTGCAGTCCCCCCATGATTTTGGGAAAATTAGCGTGGATCGTTTTCACGACGTCATTCGCACGGTGATACTCCTTTCCCGTCATCCCGTCGATCACATCGATGTCTCCTCCGTACTTCGCGTAGGCCTCGAGCTCGATCAGGAAATTCGAGTCATCCCCCACCCCCGCTTCGGATAGGGCGGATTGAGCCAGAAGCGAGCAAGGAATGAAAGCAACGACCGCTGTAGTGGCCACAATCCACCTAAAGAGCCTGATAGGGGTAAGCATTGTCAGTTGTCGAACGGAAGGACGGTTAACTAGTGATTTCGGGAAAAACACATTCTCACCCTTTTCTAGTACCAGAACGATCTCTTTTTAGCAAGAGCGGCAATCTCCGCGCTTTCAACGCCAATCAGACTAGTATTCCCCCGGTCCGCTCACCTTAATTCACAGTTGCCGCGACTGTCTAACCCAAGCATTACAAGAACGTTACTATCGTTCAACATCTCAAAGCCGTTTCCCCTTGGGCTCCCCAGTTGAGAAAAACGAGGAACACCCTAGGGTTGACGATTCGGCGGTTCGCCGGATCTAATGGGCCATGAAACGACACTTCCCAATTTTCTACTTTCTGGTCCTCCTCATTCCCGCGCTTTCGGCCCAGACAGGAATTGTTCGATCCTCCAACCATGAGAGCTTGCAAGCGGCCTTCGATGCCGTGCCGGAAACGGGTGGGATTGTCTACATCGCGCCGGGCACCTACGAGCTGAACGAACCGCTTATCCTAAATCGGGAGAACGTGCGTATTGAAGGGGCCGGGGCGGCCACTCACATTATCAATAAAAACGAGAGCGGCAAGCCGGCTCTATACGTTCGTTCCGATGGATACGTGGACGATCCTAAGGAACGGATCTGGCGTGTGCAGCTGAGCAACTTCCGCATCAGTGGCAACCCGAAGAGCGGGATTGGCATTCACGCCCAGGGTGTACAGGAGATTTTCATTCACGGGCTTTCGGTGGACCATCACGGGAGCCACGGAATCCACCTCGACAATTGCTACGAGGATCCGCGGGTGTCCGATTCCATCATCACCTACAACGCCAAGAGGGGACTCCAAATCACGAATTGCCACGACATCGTCGTCAGCGACAACCATTTCGAGGAGAACGAGGACGCCGTCCAATGTATTGACAGTTTCAATCTTTGCATGAACGCAAACAACTTGGATGATCATTTACGGCACGGTGTAGTCATCGAAAACACATACGGATCCGTGCTGTCTGGGAATATGATCGAGGAATGCCAGGGAAACGCGCTAATTCTGGATCGCGACTGCTACGGTATTACGATCAGCTCCAATGTCATCGCACACGAGTTTTCAGGGGGCATCGATCTGCGCGACGCTCACGGGTGTACGATTTCTGCCAATACATTCGTATTGATTCACAACTATAGCCTAAGAATAGGTCCAGATAGCGGCCGGATCACGGTCACTGGAAACAGCTTCTCGAACAGCTACTTAGGTGACGGCAAGACCAAGGGACTAGCCGACACCGACAATATCAATAAGAAAGACGTAGGAACCGGCATTGTTCTGGACAACACATCGAGCATCAACATCACCGGCAATTCGTTCTCCGGAATGACCGAGAACGCTGTCGAAGGCATCGGCCAATGCCGCCGCATCATTCTCTCCTCAAATCTGGTCACCGACATGCACCGACAAAGCACCAAAAAGGTGCCGGCCTTCAACCTTGGCGACCCCCACCACTCCAATCTGATCAAAGACAATATTGTACACTAATTAGGCTTCCCGAGCACCGAACCGAGAGGAAGCGTATTTATTCGATTGCGAGGAGAGCGGGCATACCGCGACAGATCCGTCAGGATTTAATTTTCTAATACCTCTTTCGAAAAGAACTCGATCGTGTAGCCATCGGGATCGTGGAAGTACACAACCCCCTTTCCCTTATTGGGACCTGCGGGGACAATACACTTTCCTTTACTGGCGAAATGGACTCCTTCCGCTCTCAAAGCTGAAAGCGCGGCGCTAAAATCAGAAACGACAAAACAGATGTGAGCCCTTCCCACGTGGTGCATACTCGTTGGGAGACGATCCCCAGCGGGACTTAAGTATTGTATCAATTCGAGATTACAGTCACCCGGTCCCTGGATATAGGCGATATCCAACTCTGCTCCCTCAACTCCTGTAACCGATTCAGAGAATCCAGTATCTCGCAAGGCCCGGTCAATAAGAGACAATCCCAGGGTCTCCGTGTAGAAACGCACTGAGCGTCCCAAATCGCTTACCGTAAAACTCACGTGATTCATTGATTCTAGCTTCATATTTTATATGATTTTTTCGTGTAGAGGCATTTCAACCAGAAGGACTTTAAGGATCTCTGCCTCGCTATTCCAAATATCGCATCGTCAAGCGAGACACGTCATCTGATCTTGAAACAGACACCTTGTATTCGGTGAAGGCATCAACAAGTCTAAAATTGCCAACCCCTACCCGCAGCGAGAGACGCCACAGCGAACTCGATTGCATCTCCTGCCCGTTCAGCCAAGCTCTCTCGAGGACGCCGATCTCCTTACAGGGGAAGACACTCTCTAAATGTTTGCAATCCCTCGGTCTTACGCTCCTATCATTCAGACTCTCTAATTGTTGCTACCAAAATGAACAACGAAGCACTCCTCGACGCCCTCGACTCTGTAACCACTATTCCGCCCATCGTGTATCGCGGCGGTCGCATCGACTACGAGGCTCATCTCAAAAACATGAGCTACTTGATGAAACGTAGCTTCCTCAGCGAAGGAAGAAAGCGGGTCATCTCCCTCGCCGGCACCAGCCTCATTCACCATGTCGATCTCGTCGACCAGCTGAATCTCGTGAAAGAAACCGGTGAGCTCATGAAGGACGACGGCGTCCTGATGTCTGCCATCGTTCCCAACCCCATCAGCGAAGCGGGCATGCTCATTGAAAAGCAGGCAGCCCTGCCCCGCCCCCCCGACCTTTACCTAATCATGCCTCTGGGTGGCATCTACAGCACGGAAGGCCTCTACGAAGGATTGCTCGAATTCGCTAACCGGTATGGCGAATCGTGCGGCGCGCGCTTTCTCTACTACTACCGCCAGGAACGCGATCGCGACCAAATCGTCCGTTTGATCAAAGACTCGCCGCACATCATCGGTGTCAAAGTGGGCACCAGCGAAAAGGACGTCCCAGACATGGTGAGAGATGTGGGCGATGACGGCATCGTCATTTGGGGCGTGGGCGACCGCAGCACCAAGGGAGCCCAGCTCGGCACTCGTGGCCATACATCAGGGATTTCGATTCTCTGTGCCCGGGCAGGTGACGAGATTAACAACGCTCAACGTAATAAAGATTACGATACGGCTTTCGCCATCGAGAAGAAAGTCGCGGCCTTTGAGGAAATCCGCTTCGAAAACGGCCGTGTTTTCAACTACGCCGCCGTCATCGAGGCGATGCGTCTCAGCGGTTTCGAAGATATCGACCCCGGCGAAGGCGGGCCCTTCAACCCTTTTCCATCACCTGAGGTCAGTAAACGTATCGCCGCCGCCATCGAGGATCTACTGGAGTATCATTGATGTCTTAAAACACCAGTTTTAAACCGTACGATTCTTCCAACTCGATGGCCGCATTGAAAGGCTCCTCCGAAGTTCAAGAAGATTCATTTGCATCACCAGTTGCTCTTTTTTCAGATCTATCAGAGTAACGAGACCCTCGATGAGAATGGCATCTTTGGCTCACCTCTTGAATACGCACTTCCACTCTATTCGGACCCGTCCATATCGATTGAGGTACCCTCTATGACGCGTTAGGGATAACCGGATACAATGGACCCGTTCCCACTTAAGCGGAAGTTCAGCCCTATGACCAGACCCTTACCAGTTCCCAAGGCACTTTTCGATAAAGTGCCGAGTACCTTCGCAATCTCATGGCTGAGGAACTAGCGTAATCTCATTTGTCAAATCAACCCCACAACAGATATCGAACACACGCAAACGACGTTCGTTTTTTCTCGATACCGACTGAATCTCTCACTAAATTACTGTCGACGCTCTCTTTCCATGGAAGGACTCTTGATACTCGTTGGCGATTTTTTCGCTATACCCGTTTTTGCCGGAATAACGGCGCTTATTGAACTCGCTATCGCACTCGTCGATTTACTGAGCCGCATCGTTCTAGGAAAAGCGCTTCCTCGACGATCAGGAAAGCAGAACAAAAGGTTTAGCATTCCACCCAATGCGCTAAAGTGGATGCGACGCGTCTTCTGGTCTACCTTATCAGTTTCGGCAATCACGTTCCTGCTATTGAACTTCATCTTCCTTGAGAGCGGGGTCCGATATGCCACTCAGAAAGTCGTAGAAAAGACAGGTATTACAATTGAGTTTCGATCTGTGGAAGGAAGTCTATTCTCAGGTGAGTTCACGTTCTCCGATGTATTGGTGGTTCAAGACAAAGCCGAATCTCCCCAGTTCAATATTCAAGTGGAAGAAGTACGATCAAACCTGTCAGTAATTGGACTACTATTTGGCAACCGGACCTTGGAGTCTGCCCTCATTAGCAACGCTAAGATAGCATTCGAAGTTCCCCCCAAAGCGAACGCATCAGAACCTAAAGAGAATTCCCTGTTTGGATTCGGAATCCGTAAAACGACCGAGGCGGAACAAAGCGAGGGAGAGATGCGCTTCGCGATTCGAAGACTTCCTCGTTACCAAATCAACGAACTCGTCCTATCTAACGTACACATAGATCTGACTGACAAGTCTTCTGGCAAAGCAATTAAGTACCCCATCTCGATATCTCGCTTCGAGGCGGAACCATTGCGGAGCCACTACCTCTGGTTTGACATTCTTTTTCGCACCAACCTAAACGCCCAAATAGATGGTTCCGCTCTCACCATCTTGAACAAGGACAATGACGGGCTCCGGCACACTCATTGGTCGATCCGCGAGATACAAGCACCGGTTCTCGCCTCTCTCGTTGGGGGTCCGTTCTCTTTGTTCGAAAAAGGCTCCCTTGACGTAGCCGTCACCGACGAATGGGAAATCGACAATCGTGCCGACATTGAAATGGACTGGGAATTGAAGGCAAGAGACGTCGTGGCAATTGTCCCTGATGGAACCCCCAGTCTAATCCAGCCTCTCGCCGCTGTCGTGGTGAACAACCTCAATTCCTCCGAAAAGGAATGGGACTTCGGCTTCAAGCTTTCGCTGTCCGAAGCTCAATTCGAAGGGGCTGCCTCGCTCAATGCCAAACGAATATGGCGTGACGCGCTTCCGGTCATCCTAAAACAGGCCTCTGAGATCAGTGGTTTCGAGACGGATACCATTAAGGAAACCACCTCCAAGGTTTTTGAAGGATTTAAGCAATTCCTCCAAGACCGCGAAGAGAAAGCGGAATAAGGCAAACATCAAGCCTGCCTCAACGTCGGCTCTTCCGGTGCGGACTCCTTCGAGATCCGGTTGTACGCTTTGATGGGCCCGATCGCTTTGAAAAGGCAGAAAAGAGCATAAGCATGAAAGGCCACCGGGAGCCAGTCCTGAAAAGCCAAGAAGATGAGGCCGTCAATCGCGTAAAGGACAATCCCGAATATATACAGCCCGAGCATCCTCTTATTTCCAGCAATACCGAAAAGGCCTATAACACCTGCAATTAGAATGCTGATACCCAACGCCGCGTATGTCACATAAGCAGGTCCCCCTTCTTGTACAATTCCATAAGCGATTCCATCGACAATCTGAGTAAGTCCGAGACCTACTATAAAGCTAATGCCGCCATCGAAAGCGAGAATCAGCGAATTGATAATGGATAGACCTGCGATCCAATAAAACCAGGAGGCAGAACCTTTGATTTCCGCCTGGAGGGTTTGAAGCTCTGGGGATTCCGTGCTTTGTACATCTGTCATAAGAGGAGGGGATAAGGGGGTGAAGACCTGGATAGTCGCTAAATAATATAAAAAGTCGATACAAAGTTTCGACCCCGCTATCCTGCGCAACTGCTCATGTCCGCGAACTTCGGTCATCGGAGAAGATAAACGGAATATCCCTGTTGGCCATTTCCTTTATCGCAAAATAAAACAGGGTCAAAAATAGTGGGTTCATTATCTCTACGATTCATTGGGTCGATTATTGTAAACAAAACCGACCCGACAAATAGCCCATCTCGTTTTCAGTCAATTGGAAACATCTTCGGTATTAATCAATACAATACTGAACCCTACGACCTACTACGGAACTTTACCGAATATATGCTGATAGCGTTCCAACGGGCTCGCACCTCCAATCGAACGACCTGACCCATTTACGTTGCCTTCCGCATCATAGGAA
The DNA here is from genome assembly GCA_030424825.1 of Verrucomicrobiia bacterium. Lineage (GTDB taxonomy): Bacteria > Verrucomicrobiota > Verrucomicrobiia > Opitutales > Opitutaceae > Pelagisphaera. Next base: position 2,596 of record JAUHWE010000124.1, on the reverse strand, counting down.
ATCGATTCGATCTTATAGGACTTCATGGCGGAGTTTTCGTCAAACTCGATCGTTATAATTCTTTCGCCGAACACATCATTGAGAGCTCTTGTCATGGAATGATCGATCATATCGTAATCAGCATCATCCACGATCTCTCGAATCATCTCTCGATAGTGAAGTCGCTGATCAGCCTCTTCCCTAGTCATCGCAGGCAATACGACAGACAGGCTATTTCCCACTGTTTGTATATCGCCAACCTTGGACAACTCCCAGGAAATCAGATCCTCAATAATTGCCGCGTTCACTTCCCGCAAGCGTGACTCCTGATCCGGTTCCAACTGGAGGTATTCGTAGGTTTCTTCGGTGATTATTGGGAGTCGACTCGACTGAGAGCTGAATCCGAGTTGCAAATAACCCCTTCTCTGGCGTGTCAGTACATCGTGTTTCACGACGACTCGTTTGTGCACTTCACTCAACTCGTTCAGCTCGGATTCCAACTCCCTAATTTTTTCGGACAAACCTCGATTTAATTGGGCAAGATCCATCGGCTCAGAATCGTCTATTCCGCCGCCTGAACCAATTGATTCTAACTCACTAACCTTTGTTTGCCCGATTGCCTCCGGCTCTGCCCCATGCAGCAAGGACTCGTCATGATCTCCGTGAAAGCGGCCAAACCAATAAGCAACCACGCAGCCAGCAAGGGCAATTGAACAGTAGGGTAACGGTTTCACAACGGTGGGTAAACGAATTCAGTTTCAGATTACCGAGAACGAACGGAGGGTCAATTAAACTGTCCCCGCCTATTTTCAGAATCTCTAGTCGCCAATGTCCTGAGGCTGATAGCCCTCTCCTTTTGTCTTTGCTAAAACCCTCGATATCCTCTGAATTGGAATATCATGAAACTGACCGTACCTATTCTAGTTACCCTCCTCACTTTGACGCTCTCCTCCTCCGCTTTCGCTCAGGAACTCAAAGCCGAAGACAGCCACGCCTTCCGTGACCTTTTCCCATCCAATGCCACCATTGAAACGCTCGGATCCGACTTCAAGTTCACCGAGGGGCCCGCCTGGGTGGGAGGCAAGAAGGGATACCTGATTTTTAGCGACATACCGGCCGACAAGATTTATAAATGGAACAAGAACTCGGGCTTTTCAGTTTTCCGCGAACCCAGTCATCAATCCAACGGTAACAATCTCGATCTTCAGGGCCGAATCGTCACGGCCGAACACTGGGGCCGTAAGGTTTCGCTACAAAAGCGAGACGGAAAAGTCATTACTCTCGTCGACAGTTACCAGGGCAAAAAATTCAATTCACCCAACGATGTAGTTGTGAAAAGCGATGGTACGCTCTGGTTTACCGATCCCGACTACGGACTGCGAGATCGGCCGCGGGAGCTGGAAAAGAACAACGTCTTCCGCTACGATCCGCTCACCGAAGAACTCAGCGTGGTGGTTGATGATTTCGTAAAGCCCAATGGGCTTTGCTTTTCACCCGACGAGTCCGTGCTGTACATCGCCGACTCAGGCGATCCCAAGCACATCCGTGTATTCGATGTTCACGTCGACGGCACGCTCAGCGGAGGGAACGTTTTCGCCGCACTGGATAAAGGAGGTCCGGACGGAATGCGTTGCGACGCCGAGGGGCGTCTATGGACGAGCTCTGGCGACGGGGCTCAAGTTTTCAGCCCCAACGGCAAGCTGCTAGCCCGCGTTCTGCTTCCTAAAGGCGGGGCCAACCTCTGCTTCGGCGGACCCGAGGGCCGCACCCTTTTTATCACTGCCCGCAACGCGGTCTATGCAGTCGAGACCAAGACCCAGGACGCCCATGAGCGGCGTATTGAATAGACAATGACGATACCCAGTTGATTAAAAAATGCGTCAGGGCCGAAGCAAGAATGTGCGCGTCTTTCTCAATGGAAGATCGGTGCTTCACTTCCCCGCGATGGGGCTCTGTCTGGCCTCCACATCAGGCTTTTCCTGATTGAATAAAGATAACTAGCCACTATTTGCTAACAATGGTATGGAGTTGGTTTCATTTCCCTAAATGTTTCATCCAGCTCGAATCCAGCTGTTCTTACTACTCGCCACGCAAGCGCTTGGAGCGATAGAACCCTCCGATATCTCACGAATCATCGGCTCCGGTGACGTGACTCTATCTATTGCGGGACCGACAGAGGGCCTCGTTGAGAACCACAGTGAATTCTTGGACGGCGAATCAAGCCTCGCTTTCCAGGGATTGGAAATCAATGGAAACGCGACACTGGACTATGCGATAGACTTTTCAGTTCCGGGACCAGGTGTCTTCGATTTTTATACAAAAACAGACACATGGGGTCTCCCCGAAGGCAATCGCAGCTTTGTTAGCCTGGAATATCACACCGAGAACGACCGGCATATCGACTCAAAAGCGATCGACGGGTGGTCACGTCACAGATTCTACTCCACCAAAATGGATGAGCAATTGAGGCTACAACTCGAAGGGATCTTCTTCGAGGGCCATCAACTGGGTCTTTCATTCCTGTTAGACAAGGCAGAATTCCGTTCCGGCTATCAAATCGATCACTCCATTGACCCCGACTATGGAGCGATTGAGATTTCCCCACAGAAAAGTTTCT